>DAORVZ010000384.1:738-2962 GCA_035434005.1 Lacunisphaera sp. | reverse complement strand
CGCCCTCGTTTACGACACGCTGTTTCGCAAAGGCGAATTCGTCCCCGCCGGCCAGCCGGTGGTCTCGTTGCTGCCGCCGGAAAATATCAAGGTGCGCTTCTTCGTCCCCGAAGCCGACCTCGTCGCGCTCAAAGTCAGCCGGCCGGTGCAGGTGGCGATCACCGGGCAGCCGCCGCTCACCGCGCACATCAGCTACCTGTCGCCCAAGCCCGAATTCACCCCACCCGTCCTCTACAACCGCGCCAACCGCTCCAAGCTCGTCTTCATGGTCGAGGCCGTCTTCGACCCGACCGCCGCTCGCGACCTGCATCCCGGCCAGCCGGTGGACGTGACCCTCGCGCCCTAAATTCGATGCCTGCGGAACTCGTCATCGACGTCTCCGGCGTCACCAAACGCTTCGGCCCCAAGACCGTCGTGAACGACGTATCCTTGCAGGTGCGGCGCGGCGAGATCTACGGATTCCTCGGCCCCAACGGCAGCGGCAAGACGACCTTCATCCGGATGCTCTGCGGCCTGCTGACCCCGGACGGCGGCACCGGCACCTGCCTAGGTTACGATGTCCGCACGCAGCAGGCCGAGATCAAGCGCCACGTCGGCTACATGACGCAGAAGTTCAGTTATTACGAAGACCTGAGCATCCGCGAAAATCTGGATTTCATCGCCCGCGTCTACGCCGTGCCCGACCGCGTGAACGCCGTCCAGCAGAGCCTCGAGCGTCTCGGCCTCGCCAACCGCAGCGCCCAGCTCGCGGGCCAGCTCTCGGGCGGCTGGAAGCAGCGCCTCGCGCTCGCTGCCTGCCTCATCCATTCCCCGCAGCTTCTCCTGCTCGACGAGCCGACGGCCGGGGTGGATCCGAAAGCCCGCCGTGAATTCTGGGACCAGATCCACCAGCTCGCCGCCGACGGCCTCACCGTGCTCATCACGACCCATTACATGGATGAGGCTGAACGCTGCCACCGCCTCGCCTACCTCGCCTACGGCAATCTGCTCACGCGCGGCACCGTGGACGAGGTTGTCGCCAGCGCCAACCTCACCACTTGGGAAGTTACTGGCGCGAACTTGCTGGCGCTCGCCACCAGCCTGCGTGGCCGGCCCGGCATCGAGCAGATCGTGCCCTTCGGCAACACCCTGCATGTCACCGGCCGGGACGCCGCCCAGCTCGAGGCCGCGATCGCCCCGTGGCGCGCGGCCGCCGGCCACCACTGGGCCCTCATCCCGGCCGGCCTGGAGGACGTGTTCATCAGTCTGATGGAGACCGCCAAGGACAACTTCGCCTGATCATGCCCCGATTCTCCCTACATCGGTTCTGGGCTGTCGTGCTCAAGGAGTTCATCCAGATGATGCGCGACCGCGTGACTTTCGGCATCATGGTCGGGATCCCGCTGATGCAGCTCCTGCTCTTCGGCTTCGCCATCAACTCCGACCCGAAGCACCTGCCGACCGCGCTCCGCGCCGCCGATCAGGGGCCGTTCGCCCGCAGCTTCATCGCCGCGCTCCGACAAAGCGATTATTTCACCCTCGTGCGGGAGCCCGCCACCGACGCCGAGGCGCAACAGTTGCTGCAACTCGGCGATGTTCAGTTCGTCATCAACCTCCCCGCCGATTTCTCACGCCAGCTGCTCCGCGGCGAGCGCCCGACCGTGCTGATTGAGGCCGACGCCTCCGACCCGGCGGCCACCGGCCCGGCTGTCGCCGCCGCGCGCACGCTCGCCGCCACGGTGTTCAACCGCGACCTGCCGGGGCCGCTCGCCCGCTTGCGCGGCACGGATGGCCCGGTGAATTTCGCCGTCCACGCCCAATACAACCCGGAGAACCTCACCCAATACAACATCGTGCCCGGCCTGATGGGTGTCGTGCTCACGATGACGATGGTGATGATCACGGCGCTGGCCATCACCCGCGAGCGCGAACGCGGCACGATGGAAAATCTGCTGGCCACGCCCGTGCGCCCCATCGAGGTGATGCTCGGCAAGATCCTGCCCTACATCGCCGTGGGCTATGTCCAGATGACCCTGATCCTGGTGACCGCGCGCTACATTTTTCAGGTGCCGCTGCTCGGCAGCGTGCCGTTGCTGTATGGCGTATCCCTCCTCTTCATCGCGGCCAACCTGGCGGTCGGCATCACGTTCTCGACCCTCGCCAAGAACCAGCTGCAGGCCGTGCAGATGGCGTTTTTCTTCTTTCTGCCGGTGAGCAGAATGGACGGCAGAAAGAAGAAAAACGC
>DAORVZ010000384.1:0-728 GCA_035434005.1 Lacunisphaera sp. | reverse complement strand
TTCTTCTTTCTGCCGTCCATTCTGCTCACCGGCTTCATGTTTCCGTTCCGCGGCATGCCGGAGTGGGCACAGTGGATCGGCAGCGTCCTGCCCAATACGCATTTCCTCCGTATCGTGCGCGGCATCCTGCTCAAGGGCAACGGCCCGCTGGAGATCGCCCCCGAGATCTGGCCGCTGCTGCTCTTCCTCGTCGTGGCCATGGCCATCGGCGTGAAACGCTACCGACAGACGCTGGATTGAGTTACCTCGTCCCGCCCGGTCCTTTCTTCTCCGGCGGCGTCGCCGCGTGCACCGTCTGCGTCGGGAACGCAAATTCCAGGCCGCGGGCGGCGACCGCGCGCATGATGGCCAGATTCAACCGCTGGCGCAGCGCCATGTGCTTCGCGAAATCCGGATCCTTCGTCACGTAGACGACCCACAGATCGAGTGACGAGGCACTGAGGTCGCGGAAATACACGTGCGTGTCGGCCGTGGCGACTGCGGGTTCCGCATCGATGAGCCCACGGATTTCCGTTACGATCACCTCGATCTGCTCCGGGGTGGCGTCGTAGGTGAGATTGAAAACCTGCTCGACGCGCCGGGCGGTGAAACGCGAGAGATTGGTGATGGTCTCGGCGGCCACGGTCTTGTTCGGGATGACCACGAGCGACCGGTCCGCCAGTCTGAGCTTGGTGGAGCGCAGGCCGATGTCTTCGACCGTGCCGGCGTTGCCCGCGATGCGGATCGTC
>DAORVZ010000383.1:0-2969 GCA_035434005.1 Lacunisphaera sp. | reverse complement strand
TGGGCATGGGCATTGCTAGGTGTGTGGCATGAGCAAGATTCTAGGTATCGATCTGGGCACGACCAATTCCTGCATGGCGATCATGGAGGGCGGCGAGCCGGTGGTCATCCCGAACGCCGAGGGCGCGCGCACGACGCCGTCCGTCGTGGCGTTCACCAAGACCGGCGAGCGCGTCATCGGCCAGGCCGCCAAGCGCCAGGCCGTGACCAACCCCAAGAACACCATTTTCTCCGCCAAGCGCCTCATCGGCCGCAAATTCACCGAGGTCAGCGAGGAGGCCAAGAACCTCCCCTACAAGGTGGCCGCCGGCAAGAACGGCGACGCCTACATCGAGGTCCAGGTCGGCGACAAGACCGAGCAGTTCGCCCCGCAGCAGATTGCGGCGTTCGTCCTCGGCAAGCTGAAGGCCGATGCCGAGACTTACCTCGGCGAGAAGATCAGCCAGGCTGTCATCACGGTCCCCGCCTATTTCAACGACGCCCAGCGGCAGGCCACCAAGGATGCCGGCAAGATCGCCGGCCTCGACGTGCTCCGCATCATCAACGAGCCCACGGCCGCCTCGCTCGCCTACGGTCTCGACAAGAAGAAGGACGAGAAGATCGCCGTGTTCGACCTCGGCGGCGGCACCTTTGACGTGTCGATCCTCGAGATCGGCGACGGCGTGTTCGAGGTGAAGGCCACCAACGGCGACACCCACCTCGGCGGCGACAACTGGGACGACGCCCTCATCGGCTGGCTCGTCGACTCCTTCAAGAAGGAAAACGGCATCGACCTCCGCAAGGACCCGATGGCTCTCCAGCGCCTGAAGGAAGAGGCCGAGAAGGCCAAGATCGCCCTCTCCTCCGCCACCACCTACGACATCAACCTGCCGTTCATCACGGCGGACGCCTCGGGCCCGAAGCACCTCAACCTGCAACTCACCCGCGCGAAGATGGAGCAGATCTGCGACAGCCTCTTCGAGCGCTGCCTCCCGCCTTTCAAGAGCTGCCTCAAGGACTCCGGCATCGCCTCCGACAAGATCGACGAGCTCGTGCTCGTCGGCGGCATGACCCGCATGCCGAAAGTCGTCGAAATCGCCAAGAGCCTCGGCGGCAAGGTTCCCCACCAGGGCGTGAATCCCGACGAGGTCGTCGCCGTCGGCGCGGCCATCCAGGGCGGCGTGCTCCGCGGTGACGTCAAGGACGTGCTCCTGCTCGACGTGACCCCGCTCACGCTTGGCATCATGACGGCCGGCGACGTCGCCACGCCGATGATCTCGCGCAACACCACCATCCCCTCCAAGAAGACGCAGACCTTCTCGACCTACAGCGACAACCAGCCGGGCGTTGAGATCGTGGTGCTCCAAGGCGAGCGCCCGATGGCCCGTGACAACAAGAACCTCGGCACGTTCAAGCTCGACGGCATACCGCCGGCGCCGCGCGGCACGCCGCAGATCGAGGTCACCTTCGACATCGACGCCAACGGCATCCTGCACGTCTCCGCCAAGGATCTCGGCACCGGCAAGGAGCAGAAGATCACCATCCAGGGCTCGTCCGGCCTCTCCAAAGAAGAAGTCGAGAAGATGACCAAGGAAGCCGAGCTCAACGCCGCTGAGGACGCCAAGCGTAAGGAGGCTGTCGAGACCAAGAACCAGCTCGACACGACCATCTACCAGCTCGAGAAGACTCTCAAGGACGCGGGCGACAAACTCCCCGCCGACGTGAAGGGCAAGTTCGAGGCTGCCATCGCAGACGGGAAGAAAGACCTCGAGTCCAACGACCCGGCGAAGATGAAAGCGTCGCTGGAAAACCTCTCGAAGATCGGCGCTGAGCTCTACCAGCAGGCGCAGGCGGCCCAGGCCGCCGCCGGGGCCTCGCCGGGCGCCACGACCACCGAGGCCGACCCGACCGCCGAACCCAAGGCCGCCAAGAAGGTCGAGGGCAAGGTCGTCGACGCCGATGTCGAGATCGTCGACGACGAGAAGAAGTAACCTTTGTGCGAGCCCGTCCCCGCCAGCCGGGGCGGGTTCGCCCTTTTAACCCACCATTAAACCTCAACCACAAAAACCCATATGGCTAAAGTGAACATCAAACCCATCGGTGATCGCGTGCTCGTGCAGCACATCGAGGAAAAAGAACAAGTCCGCGGCGGGATCATCATTCCCGACAGCGCCAAAGAAAAACCGCAGGAGGCCAAGGTCATCGCCCTCGGCACCGGCAAGAAAGATGAGAACGGCAAGGTCACGCCCTTCGAGGTGAAGGTCGGCGACAAGGTCCTCATCTCCAAATACGGCGGCACCGAGGTGAAGATCGACGACCAGAAGTATACCCTGGTCCGCGAAGACGACATCCTCGGCGTCATCGGCTAACCCGATACGTCTCCCTTAAAACTAAAACCTTAAAACTTAGAAACTACTATGGCAGCCAAACAACTCCTGTTCGACGAGGCCGCTCGTCAGAAAATCCTCCGCGGGGTCGAGATCCTCGCCCGCGCCGTCAAGGTCACCCTAGGGCCCAAGGGCCGGAATGTCGTGATCGACAAGAAATTCGGTTCCCCGACCGTCACCAAGGACGGCGTCACCGTCGCCAAGGAAGTCGAGCTTCCGGACCCCTATGAGAACATGGGCGCCCAGATGGTGAAGGAAGTCGCCTCCAAGACCTCCGACGCCGCCGGCGACGGCACCACCACCGCCACCGTCCTCGCCGAGGCCATCTATCGCGAAGGCCTGAAGAACGTCACGGCCGGCTCGAACCCGATCTACCTCAAGCGCGGCATCGACAAGGCCGTCGAGGCCGCCGTCGCCGAGCTGCACAAGAACTCCAAGAAGGTCTCCGACCGCGAGGAGATCCGCCAGGTCGCCACCGTCTCCGCCAACTGGGACGAGACGATCGGCAACATCATCGCCGACGCCATGGACAAGGTCGGCAAGGACGGCGTCATCACGGTCGAAGAGGCGAAGTCCATCGAGACGACGCTCGACGTCGTCGAGG
>DAORVZ010000382.1:0-2976 GCA_035434005.1 Lacunisphaera sp. | reverse complement strand
CTCGAATACGCCCGCTGGATGGCCCGCGAGGCCGGCTTCGGCCTGGAGGTGCTGGCGGCCCAGGACGGCCCGCTCCGCACGGAGTTCGAGGCGCTCGGCGCGCACATCACCCTGATCGACGTGCGCCCGCTCTTCGGCGCGCACGACGAGGAGATGTTCCACGCCCGGCTGGCCGACATCAAGCACTCCCTGGACTGGGAGCAGATTGACCTCGTCGTCTGCAACACGCTCATAAACTTCTGGGGCGTGCCCCTCGCCGCGCGGGCCGACAAGCCCTCCCTGCTCTACATCCACGAGAGCACCAGCATCCGCCGCTTCTTCTGGGACTCGTTGGACCACCGCCTGCACCACCTCGTCGGCGAGGCGCTGGAAGGCGCGACCCGCGCGCTCTTCCTCTGTCCCGCCACGCAGGCCTACTACGAGGCGCACGGCCGCAACGGCAACTTCCGGATCGTGCCCAGCTGGGTGCGCCTGGAAGACATCGCCGCCTTCCGCGCGACCCACCCCCGCGGGGAAACGCGTCGCCGGCTCGGCTACGCCGAGGACGAGGTCGTGATCGCCAACATCGGCACGGTCTGCGAGCGCAAGGGCCAGCACATCTTCCTGCGCGCCATTGACCATTTCGTCCATCATCACCCGCAGATGAAGGCGCGGTTCGTGCTCGTGGGCGCCAGGCCCGGCATCTACCTCGACTTGCTCCGGCGCGACCTCGCCCGGCTCAACCTGCCGCACGTGACCCTCGTGTCCGAGACGCGCGAGGTCTATGCTCAGTTCGTGGCGGCCGACCTGTTCGTATGCACGAGCTACGAGGAGTCACTGCCCCGGGTGGTGATGGAGGCCATGGCCTTCCAGACCCCGATTGTCTCCACCGACGTGCACGGCATCCCCACCCTGGTCGGCCAGCGACAGGACGCCTACCTCGTGCCCCCTGGCGATCCCATCGCCCTCTCGCGCATGATGTGGATATGCCTGGCCAAGGAACGCAGCGGAAAATCCCTCACGCCGGCGGCCTACTCCCGGGTGCTGCGAGAGCATGATTACGCCCGCGTGCTGCCCTGCCATGTCGAGCTGGCCCGCGAGGCATGTCTGGCCCGCGACTGATTTGCCCACCCGGCCAACCGCCGCCCAGTCCAGAACCGGCTGGCCGACGCGGAGGACAGGGGCAAATTCTGTCTCGACCCCTGTTGGCCTCGCTGCCACTTCCCATGTTTTCATGAGCCGGCCCGACGACGCACCCATTCCCGCCAGTTCCACCGCCGACTACTGCGGCCGGCTGCTGTATTTCGCCGCGCTGACGCTGGCCATCTTTGCCTATCCGACCTTCCCCGTCATGGAACTGGACAGTTCCTGGCGGCAGGCCCTCACCTACGCGCTGGTCGAGGGCTGGCAGTTCGGCAAGGACATCGTATTCACCTACGGACCGCTCGGCTCCTTCATGGGCAACACGTATTCAGGCGTGTTCTTCTGGCCCTTTGTGGCCTGGCAGGTCTGCACCTCGCTGGCCTTCGCCCGCGTAATTTACCGGCAAGGTCTGCGCCTCAGTCCCTATCCCCGGGCAGTCTACTGGACCGTCATGCTGCTGCTCGGCGTCTGCTACATCGACGCCCTGCACACGATCATCATCTTCCTGGTCGGCATGGATCTGCTGCGTGACGCCGGCGGCCCGATGACCCGCCGGGCGGTCACCGACCTCATCCTGATCGGCATCCTGTCGGCCGTGAAGTTCCCCAACATGTTGCTCACCGGCGTGGTCGTGGCCACGGCTGCCGGTTTCGAGCTCGCCGCGCGCCGCCCGCGCGCCCTGTGGCCATTGCTGCTCTGGCCGGGTGGCACATTCCTGCTGGTCTGGGTGCTCTGTCGGCAGGATCCCCTCAACCTGCCCGCCTATATTCTCCATTCGCTGGATATCAGCTCCGGCTACGTGCAGGCGATGGGCCTGCCGGCCTCCACCTGGTCTCTGGTCTGCGGCCTGCTGGTCCTGCTCGGCCTCGTGGCCTACGCCCTGATCCACCTCTGGGGCGCCACCGACAAGGCCCGGGCGCTGGCCCGCTGCCTCCTGCTCGGGGCCTTCGTCTACATCAACTGGAAGCATGGCTTCGTCCGCGCCGACGGCCACATCATCGGCTTCTACATCGCGGCCCTCGTGCCGATCACCGCCTTCCCCGCCCTGCTCGACGACGCGCCCCGTATCCGCTGGCTGGGCCGGGGTCTCATGCTGCCCGCCCTCGCGGTCTGCCTGATTGGCCTGCAAAATCCGCTGCCCGTCACACGTGATATCCTCCCCATCATGTATGCCCGGATGATCAAGACGATCGACCAGACCCTGGACATTCCGAAGTTCTACGAGGAGAGCCGCATGAAGCTGCGCGCCCAGCGCACCGAGTGGGATCTGCCCAAGACCCGGGCCATCGTGGGCCGCGCCTCCATCGACCTGCTCGGCTACAACGTCGCCCTCATCCTGAACAACCGCTTCAACTACCAGCCGCGACCGGGCCTGCAAAGCTACCTCGCCTACACGCCCGGGTTGATCGCCGCCAACGCCGACTTCTACGCCTCCGACCGCGCGCCCGACTTCGTGCTCTTCAAGTTCGAGACGATCGACGGGCGCTTCCCTCCCCTCGACGACTCGCGCACGCTCTACCTCTTCATGCACCGCTATGAATATGTGCATGCCGAGAAGAACTACCAACTCTGGCGCCGCAAACCCGGCCCCTTTGACGCCGCCGCCCTCGCGCCACGTCCGCTGCGCACGGCGGAACTCACCTTCAACCAGCCGCACCTACTCGGAGCCGACTCGGACAAGCTGCTGTGGGCGCAGCTGGACATCCGCCGCTCGCTGCTCGGCCGGCTGCGTGAATTCTTCTACAAGCCGCCCTTCGTCCAGCTCCGCCTGATGGACGCCAAGGGCCGCGAATCCTTCTTCCGGCTGCCCCTGCCCCAGGCCCGCGCGGGCTTCATGCTCAGCCCGGTGATTGA
>DAORVZ010000381.1:0-2982 GCA_035434005.1 Lacunisphaera sp. | reverse complement strand
CGCTCCGGCCAGTTTGCCCGCCTGCAAGTCCTGACCGGGCACCGCGAGGCGATCCTCGTGCCGTCCTCCGCCGTCTCCCACTTTGGCCAGATGGAACGAGTCTTCGCGGTTGAACACGGCCGCGCCGTCCTCCGCTTGGTGAAGACGGGCCGCACGGTGGCGGACCGCACCGAGATACTGGCCGGGCTCACCGCCGGCGAAACAGTCGTGCTGGCCCCGCCGGCCACCCTCCGCGACGGCCAGCCGGTCACACCCCAGCCATGAATTCATCAGGCGAGCAACCCCCGCACGGTTTCGCCGGCCGGTTGGCCGCGCTGTGCATAGATTCGCGCATCACCCCGCTGCTGGTGCTCGCCTCGCTGCTCCTCGGCGCATTTGCGGTGATCATGCTCCCGCGCGAGGAGGAGCCGCAGATCAAGGTGCCGATGGTGGACGTCATCGTCGCCATGCCCGGCGCCACGGCCCGCGAGGTCGAGAACCGCGTCACGCGGCCGATGGAGAAGCTGCTCTGGGAAATTCCCGGGGTCGAATACCTCTACGCCACCTCCAGCCCCGGCCGCTCGCTCGTCATCGTCCGGTTCCAGGTCGGCTCCGACCTCGAGCAAAGCCTGGTCCGGCTCAACCAGAAACTGCAGGCCAACTACGACCGCATCCCGCCGGGCGTCAGTGCGCCGCTGATCAAGCCCCGCACCATTGACGATGTCCCCGTCGCCGCCCTGACCCTCCACAGCCGCACCCACGACCATCTGACGCTCCGCCGCCTGGCCGCCCAACTCGACGACGCCGTCAAGGCGCTGCCGGATGTCGCCGAGACCACGCTCATCGGCGGCGTCCGCCGCCAGCTCCGGGTGCAAGTCGATCCAGTCCGGCTCGCCTCGCGCGCGCTCACGCTCGACGACCTCGCCGCCGCCCTGCGAGCCGCCAACGCCCGCAGTCAGGCTGGCGCCATCGCCACCGCCAACCGCGACCTGCTGATCGAGACCGGTGCCTATCTCCGCGACGCCGCCGATGCCGCCAGCCTCGTGCTCGGCACCTGGCAGTCGCGCCCGATCTACCTCCGCGATGTCGCCACCCTCACCGACGGCCCCGCCGAGCCCGCGGACTATGTTCTGTTCGGGCTGCCCGACGGCACCGGCGAGGAGGCGGCCGTCACGCTCAGTGTGGCCAAGCGCCCGGGGACCAACGCCGTCACCGTGGTGCAGTCGCTCCGCGCCACGGTTGATCGCCTGCGCGGCGTGCTCCTGCCCGCCGATGTCGAGGTCACCTTCACCCGTGACTACGGCGCCACCGCGAGCGAGAAATCCAACGAACTCCTGCTCCACATGGGCATCGCCGTCTTTGGGGTCGCCCTGCTCATCCTGTTTTTCCTCGGCTGGCGCGAGTCGCTGGTCGTGCTGCTCGCCATCCCGGTGACGCTAGGCCTGACGCTGCTGGTTTTCTACCTCTACGGCTACACCCTGAACCGCATCACGCTCTTCGCGCTGATCTTCTCGATCGGCATTCTGGTGGACGACGCGATCGTCGTGGTGGAGAACATCGTCCGCCACCAGCGCCTGCCGGCCAACCGCAACCGTTCGCTGCACGCCGTCGCCGTCGAGGCCGTCAGCGAGGTCGGCAACCCGACGGTGCTCGCCACCTGGGCCGTCATCGCCGCCGTGCTCCCCATGGCGTTTGTCGGCGGCCTGATGGGGCCCTACATGCGCCCGATTCCGATCGGGGCGAGCGCGGCCATGCTCTTCTCCCTGCTGGTCGCCTTCACTGTCACGCCGTGGGCGGCGCTCCGCATCCTCCGCCGCCATGTAGCCAGGGTCGCTGACCCCGGTGCCTTGGCCGACCGACCCGGGGCCGCGACTCCGGCGACAGCGGACCACGCACCAGATGATTTCTTCACCCGCCTCTACCACCGGGTCATGGATCCGTTGATCGCGCGGGCTCGCTGGCGCTGGGTGTTTCTCGGCGGCGTCTCCGCCCTGTTGCTCGGCGCGGTCTCCCTCGTGCTCCTCGGCTTCGTCCAGGTGAAGATGCTGCCCTTCGACAACAAATCGGAATTTCAGGTCATCCTCGACATGCCCGAGGGTTCCACCCTAGAGCAGACCACCCGCGTCGCCCGCGAACTCGCGGGCGCCGTCCGCACGGAGCCCGAGGTGCGCGACTACCAGATCTATGCCGGCACCGCCGCGCCCTTTAACTTCAACGGTCTGGTCCGCCACTACTTCCAGCGGCGCGGCGCCAATGTCGCCGACCTGCAGGTCAACCTGCGGCCGAAGGACGAGCGGCTCGCCCAGAGCCACGACATCGCTCTGCGCGTCCGCCCGCGCCTGGCCGCCATCGCGGCCAAATACGGCGCCGCCCTCGCGGTGGCCGAGGTGCCGCCCGGTCCCCCGGTGCTCCAGACCCTCGTGGCCGAGGTTTACGGCCCGACGGCGGAAACCCGGCTCGCGCTCGCCAACCGGGTGAAACAAATTTTCCTCCAAACCGACGGCGTCGTGGACGTGGATTGGTATGTCGAGGAGCCGCAGGCCACCATCCACCTGCGCGTGGACCGCACCAAGGCCGCACTGCACGGGATCAGCGCCGACACCATCGCGCGCACCATCCGCACCGCCGTCACCGGCGTCCGCGTGGACTTGCTGCACCAGCCGCTCGACCGCGAGGACGTGGACCTCGTCCTCGAATTGCCCCGGACCCACCGTAGCCGGCCCGAGGACCTGCTCGCCCTCCGGTTGCGCTCCGATCACGACGACCCCGGCCAAGCCGGCGCGCGGCCGCTCGTCCCGCTCGGCGAACTCGTCACCCTGGAAAACACCCTCGGCGAACGGAACCTCTACCGCAAAAACCTGCGTCCGGTCGTCTATGTCACAGGTGATGTCGCCGGGGCGATCGCCAGCCCGGCCTACGCGCTCTTCAAGATGAACCGGGCGCTGGCCAAGCTCGACGGCCGCGAGTTCGGCGGCACGGTGCCCGCCATCGCCCTCTACCATG
>DAORVZ010000380.1:0-2983 GCA_035434005.1 Lacunisphaera sp. | reverse complement strand
GTGTCGCTGAACTTCGAAAACGTCACCGTCGGCAACCTGGCCGAGGCCCTGCTGGGCGACCTGCTCAAGCTCAACTACACCATTGACGCCGGCGGCGACACCGTGGTCAGCCTGCGCACGCGCCAGCCCCTGCTGCGCGCCCAGGTGCTCGATGACTGCCTCGACCGTCTCTTCGATCACACCGGGCCTTGGGGCTCGTCCACATGAGCACACCCGTCTCACTCGCGGACAGCCTCCGCGACATCCGGCATGTCGCCCTCGACATGGACGGCACGATCTACAAGGGCGACACGCTGTTCGCCTGCACGCTCCCGTTCCTCGCCCAATTGCGGCAGTTAGGCATCGGCTACACATTCCTTACGAACAATCCCTCGAAAAGCGTGCCCGACTACCTGGCCCATCTCGCCCACCTCGGGCTTAAGGCCGGCCCGGATGAACTCTACACCTCGGCGCAGGCCACCATCGACCACCTGCGCCGCCATCTGCCCGCCGCCCGCCGTCTCTTCATTGTCGGCACCCCGAGCATGGTCGGCGAGTTCGCCCAGGCCGGTTTTGCACCAACCGCCGATGACCCGGGCGACGTGCCAGACGCTGTGGTGGTCGGTTTCGACCTGACCCTCACCTATACGCGCCTCTGCCGCGCCGCTTGGTGGATCGGCGGTGGCAAGCCTTTCATCGCCACCAATCCCGATCGGATTTGCCCCACCGACCAGCCAACCGTGCTCGTCGACTGCGGGGCCATCTGTGCCGCCTTGGAAAAGGCCACCGGGCGCGCACCGGACACCGTGCTCGGCAAACCTGATCCGGGCATGCTCGCAGGCATCCTGCAGCGGCACAACCTGCAGCCCCGCGAGGTCGCGATGGTCGGAGATCGTATATATACCGACGTGCTCATGGCGCATCGCGCCCGCGCCATCGGAATCCTCGTGCTCACGGGGGAAAGCACGGTCGCTGATGCCGACCAGGCCGACCCGGCACCCCATGTGGTCGTCCCGAGCCTGGCCGAGTTTGGCCGTCTGCTGGTCGAGTCCCGCCGGCCCGTCACCGCCCTATGAAGCCGCCCTTAAATAACCCTCGGCCAGTCCTGCTCCAGCGCCTCGGAAACACCCGATTTGACGTGCTGGTCATCGGCGGCGGCATCGTCGGCAGCGGTATCGCCCGTGATGCGGCGATGCGCGGGCTTCACACCGGTCTGGTGGATCGGCACGATTTTGCCTTCGGCACCAGCAGCCGCTCCAGCCGCCTGCTGCACGGCGGACTGCGCTACCTGGAACAGGGCCGGATCGGGCTGGTGCGCGAAGCCAGCTTGGAAAAGAAAGTCATCCAACGTATTGCTCCCCACCTCGCGCGACCGCTCGGTTTCGTTTTTCCCTCCTACTGCGGTCAAGGGCGCCCGCTCTGGCAGCTGCGCATCGGCGTGCAGCTTTACGATCTGCTCTGCGGCGGCAGGAACTTCGCGCCCTCCCGCGGCTTGAATCCGGTCGAGACCACCGCGTCCTTGCCCGGCCTGAAATCCACCGGCCTGGCGGGATCCGTGCGCTACTTTGATGCCCTCACTAACGACGCCCGGCTGGTCATTGATACGCTGCGCTCCGCCGCCCAACACGGCGCCACGGTCGCCAACTACGTGCAGTTTCTAAACGCCTTCCGCGAGGGCGACGGCTGGCGGTGTCTGCTCGAGAACCGCCTCACCGGGGAGGGCCTGACCGTGCGCACGCGCACGCTGGTGAACGCCACCGGCCCCTGGGCCCAGTCCCTGCCCCACAGTTCCGTGAAGCTCCGGCTCAGCAAGGGCATCCATCTCGTCGTGGACCGGTCGCGCCTGCCGGTGAACGAGGCAGCGGTCCTCGCCGAGGGCAAACGCATCCTCTTCGTGCTTCCGTGGGGCGAACGCGTGATCATCGGCACGACCGACACGGATTACACGGACGCCCCGGAAAACGTCTCTGTGCTGCCGGCCGACGTGAACTACGTCTTGCACGCCGTGAACCAGGCCTTCCCGGCGGCCAGGCTCGTGGAGCACGACATCATCAGCCGTTGGGCGGGCCTTCGCCCGCTCGTGGCTCAGGCCGACGGCTCCCCCTCCGATGTCTCACGCGCGCACGAGATCCACGCTCCTGCGCCGGGCTGGTGGGACATCACCGGCGGTAAGCTTACGACTTACCGGCTGATGGCTTAACAGGCCGTCGACCGCGTGATCCGACATCTGGGCCGCACCACGCCGCACTGTCGCACCGCCAGTGAGCCCCTGCTTCCCGAATCCGAGCACATCTTCAGCGGCATCGAACCCCCGCCCTTCAGCCGGGAGGCTGTCGCCCACTACGCGCAGCACGAATGGGCTGTGTCGCTTGAGGATCTCATGATCCGTCGTAGCGGATGGCACTATTATCACCCCGATGCCGCTACCAAGTCCGTGCAAGCGGCCACCTGGATGGGCGAATTCGCCGGCTGGCCACAGGCACGGCAGGCCGTCGAACTTGCAGCTTACCAGCAGACTGTGGGCCTCCAGCCTCTCCAGGCTGCCGCCGGATGAGACCGCCCCCCTCCTCATCCTCCCAAGAACATCACCTCATGAAATGCTCCGTCTGGCCCGTCCCGTTGAGCCGACCACTTCTCGTGTCATTGCCCTCATCGGCATAGCTTGTCTCGGGTTGCCGACCGGCCTGATGAACGGCCGCTCGAGCAGTGCCGAACTCTATGTGCTGGATGCCCGGCATGACGTGACCATGCAGATAGCAGACGTGGAAGATCTCGTGCAGAAAGGCGGCGACACCCTCCCGCTCAACCCAACCAATTCCGGCGGCATTGAAGGCGCCGCGCAAATCGCGAAGCAGGCCGGGGGCGTCGTGGTGGCGGTGGAGGCTCAGGCCGACGGACCAATCGACGCCTTTGTCGGATCCGAAACCACGAAGCTGGTCGGCGAGGAACTCGCCCGCGTGTTTGGCGCCGCGCGCTAGTTCAGCAAATCCTTGGCCGACCCGCA
>DAORVZ010000379.1:0-2985 GCA_035434005.1 Lacunisphaera sp. | reverse complement strand
GGCGCGCTTCATGTAGTTGATGATGGCGAGATCGAATTCGTCGCCGGCGACGCGGATGGACTTGGAAAACACGATGCCGGAGAGCGAGATGATGGCGATCTCCGTGGTGCCGCCGCCGATGTCGACGATCATGTTGGCGGCGGGTTCGTCGACCGGGAGGCCGACGCCGAGGGCGGCGGCCATGGGCTCGAGGATGGTGATGACCTCGCGGGCACCGGCGTGGGTGGCGGACTCCTTCACGGCGCGTTTCTCGACCTCGGTGATGCCGGAGGGGATGGCGACAACGACGCGGGGCGAGACGACCTTGGAATTGTTGTGCACCTTCTTGATGAAGTAGCGGAGCATCGCCTCGGTGATGTCGAAGTCGGCGATGACGCCGTCCTTCATCGGGCGGATGGCGGTGATGTTGCCTGGGGTGCGGCCGAGCATCTTCTTGGCCTCCTCGCCGACGGCCAGGACCTTGCGGGAGGCGGTGTGGACCGCGACGACGGACGGCTCGCGGAGCACGATGCCCTTGTCCTTGACGTAGACGAGGGTGTTGGCCGTGCCCAGGTCGATGCCGATGTCGTTGGAGAAAAGTCCCAGCAGTTGGTTGAACATTGTGGCGGTGGCGGGGGGTTGCGGAATACAAGCGGGCGGGCGGAGAAATTGTCAAAAGCAAACTCGCTGGCAAAAAAGGATTTAGGGCATGGGCTGCGGGCTTGACGGTGGCGGCGGATGAACCGAGTTAATGGGGTGAGATGCAGGGAATCGAATTCATTCAGGATCTGGCGGTGGTCTTGCTGGTGGCGGGCTTGGTGGGCTGGCTGTGCCATCGGATAAACCTTTCCGTGATTGTGGGGTTTCTGGGCGCGGGCATGCTCATCGGCCCGTTCACACCGCCGTTTTCCCTCGTCACCGATCCGGCGCGCATCGACACCCTGGCGCAGATGGGCCTGGTGTTCCTGATGTTCTCCATCGGCATGAAGCTGAGCCTGCGGAAGCTTCGCCGGTTGGGCCTGCCCCTGATTGTGGCCACAGCGGTCACCGCCCTGATTGTCTACAATCTTTCGCGGCTTGGCGCGCCCCTGCTCGGCTTCAGCGGTCCCACAGTGGTTTTTTTCAGCGCGATGCTGATCGTCTCCTCCTCGGCCATCATCGGCAAGGTGCTGCAGGAGACGGGCCTGACCCACGAGAAGGCCGGCCAGATGGCGATGGGCATCACGGTGTTGGAGGACGCGGTCGCCGTCATCTCGCTGGCACTGCTCAATTCCATTGTTCTGCTTGGCGGCATGGGGGAAGCCAGGGTGGGGGAGACGCTCGGCCTGTTGAGCGCGTTTGTGGCGCTCGCCGGGGTGATCGGACTGTTGGCTGTGCCATGGTTGCTGCGGAAGCTGGGGGAGACCGCCAGTGACGAACTCCAGACCCTGATGGTGGCCGGGCTGATGCTCGGCCTAGCGCTGACTGCCCAACGGGCCGGCTACTCGCTGGCCATGGGAGCCTTCATCCTGGGCTCGATTGTGGCGGAAACGCCCCAGCGCGCGCAGCTGGATCGCGTCTTTGAAGGAGCCCGGGATATGTTCAGCGCGGTGTTCTTCGTCTCCATCGGCATGCAGATCGACGTGCGGCTGCTCGGCCAATCCTGGCTGCTGGTGATCGGCGCCTCCGTGATCGCGCTGCTGGCGCGTCCCTTGGGAGGCACGGTAGCCATGCTGGTGACGGGGGTGAAGCTGCGTGATGCCGCGCGCGTCGGTCTTATGATCACGCCGATCGGTGAATTCTCCTTTATCATCGCCCAACTGGGCGTGAGCTCAGGGGTGGTCCCGTCGAGCTTCGGCGCCGTGGCCGTCGGGCTCTCGCTGGTGACCGCCATTGCGGCGCCGGTGCTGACCCGCCGCTCGGGACCGATCAGCGAATGGATCGGGGCCCGGCAGCCAGTCTGGTTCGAGAGCGGGCTGGCGTATTACGGTCGGCTGCTGGAGCGGCTGCAGCAGATCCAGAAGCAGAGCGTTCTCTGGCAACTGAGCCGCAAACGCGTGATCCAGATCGTGCTGGAGGTGCTGCTGGTAACCGGGCTCTTCATTTTTTCCGAGCAGATGTTCGCTTTGGTGCGGGACTACCTGCCGGTGGATCGCCGGTTTCCCAGCGGCGCGGTGGTGCTTTTCTGGAGTGTGCTGGTGCTGGTTGCGCTGGCCCCGCTCATCGCCATCTGGCGCAACACCTCGGCGCTGGCCCTGCTCATCGCCCAGGTCAGCACTCAGGGGCATCCCAAGGCGGCCAAGCTGGCCCCGTTGGTGGAGACGGCCCTGAAGATCGGAGCCGGTCTGCTGTTGTTGCTCTGGCTGAACGCGATCCTGCCGGTCAGCGGCGTGACGCGCTGGCTGCCGATTCTGGTCTTGGTTCTTATTCTGCTAGGGCTGCTGTTTCTGCGTCGCCGGCTGATCTATTGGCACAGCATGATGGAGATCGAGCTGCAGGAGATGCTCACGCAGGGTGATCAGAAGTTCACTGGCACCACCGCGCCTTGGATGGCGCCCCATGGTGAATGGCGGCTGGCTCTAAGCGACTGCGTGCTGCCAGACTTGGCCGATGCGCGCGGGCGCACGTTGGGTGAGTTGGCGCTGCGCACCAAGTTCGGCTGCACGGTGGCCGGGGTTGAGCGGCAGGGGGTGATGGTCGGCAACCCGGTGGGCGACATGGTTCTTTATCCGCGCGACAAGGTGCTGCTGCTGGGCGATCCGGAACAGGTGGCCGCCGGACGCGAGTTCCTCCAACGGGCCTCCGGTGCGCCCGTGACCTCCAATTTCGACGAAGTCCGGATGGAGTCGGTCGATCTGCCTCCGGGCACCGCATTGCACGGCCGCTCGCTGGCTGAAATCGCGTTGGGCAAGGCTTTCGGCCTGCAGGTGGCCGGGATCAACCGTGCCGGCCGGCGGATGCTGAACCCGCGCGGCGAGGAGAAGCTTTTCAGCGGCGACAGCGTGCTGGTGCTCGGCAGCCCAGACC
>DAORVZ010000378.1:0-2987 GCA_035434005.1 Lacunisphaera sp. | reverse complement strand
GCTCCTGCTGGCCGACGCCGTGAAACTGCTGGCGTCGACTCCCGGCCTGCCGCCGTGGCGCCTGCTGCTCTGCGGCCCCGCCGACGTCGCCCGCGGCGGCTCGGGCGTGGTATTCCGTGGACAACTGCTGCACCGCCTCTCGACCGCGATGGCCCCCAATCGTTTCACACTGCTGGATCCCGAATTCAACGAGCGGACGCTCGCCGGCGTCTATCGGCGCATCGGGATCTTCTGCTACCCGAGCCTCGCCGCCCAAGGCGAGACGTTCGGCGTCGCCGTCGCCGAGGCCATGGCCGCCGGCGCCGTGCCTGTGGTGTCGCGGCTGGCCTGCTTCACGGATTTCGTGCGCGCCGGACAGAACGGCCTCGTCTTCGACCATGCCGCACCCGATGCCGCCGCGCAACTCGCCGCCGCCCTCATCCGCCTGCTCGGCGAGGCCGGCCTGCGCGAACGCCTCGCGGCGGCGGCCCGCGCGGATGCGCGCACCTACGACTACGCGACCTACGCCGAGGATCTGCTCGCCGACTTCGCGCAGTTGACCGCCCCAGCCCAGCCCGCATCCTCCGCCCTGTGAACCCTCCCTACCTCGGCCAGAACTGCACCACGCCCTACCCGAAGTCGGCCGTGCTGGGCCGCTGGCTGTGGCTGCTGGTGCAATCGACACTCTTCCGCTGGAGCCCACGCCCGTTCCACGGTTTCCGGGCCGCCCTGCTCCGCCTCTTCGGCGCCGACATCACCGGCCCCGTGGTGATCTTCCCGACCGCCCGGATCGTGTTTCCGCGCAATCTCTCGCTCGCACCGCACAGCATGGTCGGGCCGCACGTCAACCTCTACAACCTCGCCCGCATCCGCCTCGAATACGGCGCAAACCTCAGCCAGCACTGCCACCTCTGCGCCGGCACGCACGACTTTACTCGCTGGGACATGCCGCTCGTCACCGCGCCGATCACCATCGGCCGCAACGCCTGGCTGGGTGCCGATGTCTTCGTCGGCACCGGCGTCACGGTCGGCGAACTCTGCGTCGTCGGCGCGCGCGCCGTCGTGGTGCGGGATTTGCCTGCGCGAAAGATCTGCGTCGGCTCGCCCTGCCGTCCGGTCAAGGACCGCCCCGAGCCAAAGTAAATGACCAGGAGACTACGGAACACAGGACAACCGAACCGAAGAATGTCCGCGCCGTCCGTAGTCAGTAGTCCTGTAGTCTTGTAGTCCTTCCGCCCCAGATGCAGCTTTGCCATATCGTGCCCAGCCTGGAGGAGCGCCACGGCGGTCCCTCGAAGTCCGTGCGCGCGCTGGCCAATGCCCAGGCCTCGCTGGGTGAATCGGTCGAGCTGCTTGCCACCTTGGAACCGGGCCAGCCCCCGCTCGCCGCCGCCGGCGATGCAGCCCGGATCGAGGTCTTCCCCCGGGAGGCACCCCAGTGGCTTTGTCGCTCGACCGGGCTCAGTGCGCACCTCAGGGCTAGCTCCTGCGAGGTGGTGCACAACCACGCGCTCTGGCTGTTGCCCCTGCACTACGCGCACGAGACCGCGCATCGGCGGCAGGTGCCGCTGGTCATCTCCCCGCGCGGCATGCTCAGTGGCTGGGCCTACGAACATCGGCGTTGGCGCAAAGTGATCTCGGAACTGCTCGTGCATCCCGGGGCCTTCGCCCATGCCGCCGGCTGGCACGCCACAAGTCCGGAGGAACGCGACGACATCCGGGCTCTCGGCTTCAAGCAGCCCGTCTGTGTCTCCCCCAACGGCGTGCCCCTCCCGGTCGACGCCGACCTCGCCGCCGCCCGGGCCGCCTGGCACGAACTTTGCCCAGCCACCCAGACGCGGCCGGTCGCGCTTTTTTATTCCCGCTTTCACCGCAAGAAGCGCCTGCGCGAACTGATCGACCTGTGGCTCTCCGCCACGCGCGGCGACTGGCTGCTGCTCATTGTCGGTGTCGCCGAGGACTACACCGCTGCGGAGCTCACCGCCTCGATCAGCGCGGCGGGCGAGACCGACCGCGTGGCCGTCTGCGACGGCGCCGGCCGGCCGCCACCGTATGCCGTGGCCTCCCTCTTCGTCCTCCCCTCGCACTCCGAGAATTTCGGCCTCGTGATCGCGGAGGCTCTCGCCGCCGGCGTGCCTGCGCTGGTGACCGATACGACGCCGTGGTCAGGCCTGGCGGCGAAAGGCTGCGGTTGGTGCGTGCCGTGGGCGGGTTACGGCGCCGCGCTCGACACCGCCCTTGTCACACCGCCGGCGGAACTGGCCGCCATGGGCCGTCGGGGCCGCGCCTGGGCCGCGCACGAATTTTCCTGGGCCCGGGCGGCCGGGCTGCTGCTCGAGTTCTACCGCCACCTCCGCGATGAGCGACGCTGAATCCACCTCCCGCCCCAGCCGCGGCACCAGCCTGCTCACCAAGCTGGTGTTGGGCCACTTCGGCAGCCTGCTGGTGTTTACCACCTGGGCCTTCGGCGGGCAGGCCCCGTGGGTGCGCCAGGGCATCGCCCTCTGGGGCACCGTGGGCGTGGTGCTGTTCTTCGCAGCCTCCTGGCAGCGCGGGCAATCTGCGGGGGAGCGCTCGTGGCCAGCCCTGCGTTATCTCTGGCCGCTGTGGCTCTACGATGTGCTCGTGCTCATCAGCTGCTTCAACCCGGGCTTTCGGGAGGTCGTGCTGGCGGGCGAGCGTTCCCTGGTGATGGCCGATCCCAACCCTTGGCTGCCGACTGCGGCCCTGCCGGCGCTGGCAGCGAAGGAACTCTGGGTGTTCAACGTCCTCGTGCTTTCGGCGTTCAACCTGTTCCTCGTGCTCACCCGGCGCAGGTTGGTGCGCACGGTGCTGTATTTTATGGCGGCCAACGCGGTCATCCTCGCGGTGTTCGGGACCTTTCAAAAGCTGGCCGGCGCCAAGGGCCTCTGGTTCGGCCTCGTGCCGTCGCCGAACAGCCGGTTTTTCGCGACGTTCATCTATCACAACCACTGGGGCGCTTTTGTGGTGCTGAGCACTGCCATCTG
>DAORVZ010000377.1:0-2988 GCA_035434005.1 Lacunisphaera sp. | reverse complement strand
CGTGGCGTTGTCCACGCGCCGGACGCTCGTCAGCTTCTTGTTGATCGAGGGGCCGGACGAGACGAACGACGCCTTCGTGCGGCGCCGCGAACGGCTGCAGTCAGCGGCGGACGGACTGGTGAAACGTTTCGGTGGCGGCGAGGTGCACTGTGCCCCTTCGCTCGTGGAGCTGGGCCTGAACTAAAGCCTCTCTCGCCGCAGAGAGAGTTTGGGACTGGCGGACGCGCGTCAGCGCGCCGGACGGCTGCGCCAGCGCCACCAGCCGGCGAGCACGCTGCCGATCACGGAGTGGAATACGCTGGAGATGGCGCAGGGCACCGCCGTGAGCGGGTCGGCGAAATGCTTGCGCGCCAGCACGACGCCCAGGCCGGAGTTCTGCATGCCCACCTCGATCGACACGGTGCGGGCGACGGCCTCGTCAAACCGCAGCAGCCGGGCCGCAACATAACCCAGCGCAAACCCACCCGCGTGCAGGCCGAACACGGCGCCGAGCAGCTGCAGGCCCGCGCCGCGCACGGCGGCGGCGCTGCCGCCGATGATGCTCGCGCAGATGAGGGCGATGACGATGACCGACACCAGAGGTAGGACGAGTTGCGCGCGTTGCACGAGGCGCGGCGCCAGACGGTTGATCCAAAGGCCGAGCACGACCGGGAGGATCACGACCTGGCAGGTGCTCCAGAAGAGGCCCCAGGCGTCCACCTGCACCAGTGCGCCGGCCAGCCAGGAGGTCAGCAGCGGCGTCATGACCACGGCGGCAAAGGTCGAGCACATCGTCATAACGACCGAGAGGCAGACGTTGGCCTTGGCGAGGTAGGTCACGACATTGGAGGCCGTGCCGCCCGGGCAGCAGGCCACGAGGATGAGGCCGACGGCGAACGGGGTCGGCAGGTTGAACAACCGGCCCATGGCCCAGCCGAGCAGGGGCATGATGGTGAACTGCGCCACAAAGCCCAGGGCCACGGCCTTCGGCATCCGGCCGACGGCGCGGAAATCGTCGAAGGTCAGCGTGAGCCCCATGCCCAGCATGATGACGGCGAGGCCCCACACGATCCACGGGCCGCTGAACCAGGTGAACCACGCCGGCTGGAAAAGGGCGATGATGCCCCCGGCCAGCACCCACACGGGAAAGGCGTTCGTGAGCAGGGTAAGCACGCGCGACATGGCCGCCGAGCCAGCCATGTCGCCCGAACGGTGGCCAGCACCGAGTGTGTCAGCACTCCTGCAGCAGGTTGTTGAGGTCGAGCCGCTCGGTGACCATGGCGAGACCACCTTGGGCATCGCGCGGCCACTGGTCCTCGGGGCGGTCCCAGTAGAGTTCGACGCCGTTGCCGTCGGGGTCGCGCAGATAAAGCGCCTCGCTCACGCCGTGGTCGGAGGCACCGTCGAGCGGGATCTTCGCGGCGATGAGCCGGCGCAGCGCGTCGGCCAGTGCGGCGCGGGTCGGGTATAGGATGGCGGTGTGAAACAGCCCGGTGTGGCCCGGGGGCGGCGGCGTGCCGCCGCGGCTTTCCCAAGTGTTGAGCCCGATGTGGTGGTGATAGCCACCGGCGGAGATGAACGCCGCCTGATCGCCATACTGCTGCATGAGCTGGAAACCGAGCACGCCGACGTAGAAGTCGAGGGCGCGCGACAGGTCGGCGACCCTCAGGTGAACGTGGCCGATGCGGGTGCCGGCGGCGATGGGTGGATTCACGGAGGTCATGGCGGGAGGCTAGCCAGGGGAATCGGAATGACAAACCGGCCGAGCGTCACGCGGCTGCGCCTGACTTGCGGTCTGCCCAGAAACCCGCACACTCGGGCCGCGTCATGCAAAAATTCCTCCGCCTCGAATTTGTCGCGAGCAGCCCGGATGTGGCGCTGCTTCTGCTCCGGCTCTGGCTTGGCGGCTCGATGATCTGGCTGCACGGCTGGGGCAAAGTGATGAATCTTTTCGCAGGCAAGACGGCCTTCGCGGATCCGCTGGGCCTGGGCACGCTGCCCAGCTTCCTGCTCGCCATCTTCGCCGAGGTGGGCTGCTCGGTGCTGATCGTGCTCGGGCTCTGGACACGCTGGGCGGCGCTCGTCTTGGCGTTCACGATGGGCGTGGCGTTCTTCGTGGTGAACGGTGCGGCTTTCGCGAAAGGCGAGCTGGCCTGGCTCTACCTCGGCGGCTATCTCGTGCTGTTCGTGGCCGGCGCTGGGAAGCTCAGTCTGGACAAGAAGTAGCCTGCCGGCGGGCCAGCTAGGTCTTGGCGCTGTTGTCGCAGGTGATGTGCGTGCGCCGGCGCATGGCCGTGTAATTGCGCATCTGCGCGGCGAAATCCTTGTTCCGCACCAGAGTGGCGTTGGCGGGTTTGCCGGCGGCGTTGCTTTCCTCGGTGGCCGCAGCCGTGGCGATGAGCACCAACAGTTCCGCTTTCTCCGGCAGGCGCTGGGCCGGGAAACGGGCATGGGTCGCCAGCCAGCGCAGGGTCTGGTGAAAGGGAGGGTGGGCGGTCGTCGTCACGCGCGGAGAGTGCATGGAGCGGGCTGCCGGAGTCAAATCACCAAGCGATTTTCAACACCGGGGCCGCGGAGTTCACTGGGAAGGCCGGTTTGGCCCCTTCGTGTCCTCTGTGAACTCTGTGTTTAAGATGGGGTTGTTCCGATTTGCTTAAATCCGGAGCTTTGGGTTGCACCGGCCGGGGCGGGGCCTACGTTCGCCCGTTCCCATGGCTTCTTTGCTCAACCTGCTCGACGTCAGCCTCCACTTCGGCGGACCCGCGATCCTGGAAAAAATCAACTTCCAGGTCGATTCGGGCGAGCGCGTGTGCCTGCTCGGGCGCAACGGCGCGGGCAAGTCCACCCTCATGAAGGTCATCATGGGCGACATGAAGCCCGACACGGGCGATGTCTTCCGTCCGTCCGGCGCGGTTTACCGCCGGCTCACGCAGGAAATCCCGACCGACCTCATCGGCACGGTGCACGACATCGTCGCCTCCGGCCTGCGGCCCAACGACGACCACCATG
>DAORVZ010000376.1:0-2988 GCA_035434005.1 Lacunisphaera sp. | reverse complement strand
CACCTTTTCCTGTGCACCGGGCCGGACTGTTGTTCGATCGCGGACGGGTTGAAGACCTGGGAGCATCTCAAGGCCTCGCTCAAGAAATGCCCGGAGCCGTTGCTGCGGACCAAGGCCGCGTGCCTGCGGATGTGTCACGCCGGGCCGTGGCTCGTCGTCTATCCCGAGGGCGTGTGGTATGCGCAGGTCACGCCCGAGCGTTTTGACCGCATCCGCCGTGAGCACCTCGAGGGCGGGGTGCCGGTGGCGGAGTGGGTGCGGGCTGTGAATCCGCTCGTTCGATAAAAAAGGCGCGGCCTGGGCCGCGCCGGGGGGACGGGATTTGGCCGGCCCTCAGAATCGCTCGGCCGGGATCGCCAGGATGGCGTGGCGCGCGTGCGCGGGCTGGCACCGGGGGCACACGCCGAAAAACTCGACGACGTGGCTGACCTGGGTGTAGCCGCGCTCTTGCAGCACCTGCTCGATGCCGTTGACCGGCGCGCAGTCCACGGGTTCCGTGGCGCCGCAGGCCTTGCACACGATGTGGTAGGGGCGCGCCGCCTGGCCAAGCGTGAGTTCGTAGAGGCAGGTGCCGTTGTGCAGGTAGCTCCGGCGAACCATGCCGAGCTGCTCAAAGGCCGCCAGGCAGCGGTAGACAGTGACGAGATCGCACTGGCCGACCCCCGCTTCCTGATGAATGCGCTCGATGCTGACCGGGCCTGGGTGGCGTTGCAGCGCGTCGATGAGGGCGAGGCGCGGTTTCGTGATGCGCAATCCGGCGAGGCGGATCCGGGCCCGGGCTTCGTCCAAGGCGGATTCCGCCCGAACAGGGGTGGAGACGGTGGCCAAGGGATGGTTGGAATGGGTCGCAGCTATCATGGTGGGGATGACGCTTATTTGCATCAGGCCGCGGCCGATTGCGAGGGGAAGATGCCTGTCTGGGCACAATACCCCAGCCGGCGTGCGCCCGGCGGAGGGCAGCCCCGGAGCGCGCGAGGACCCGAGCCCGGAGTTGCGGCGGGTGGCAGGCTGTGCTAGCCATTGCCCACGACAATCATGCAAGACTTGGAATTTTCCGAAATCGTCGGGTTGATCTGCAAAGAGGACACCCGCTTTGACCGCAAGGCTTACAACTTCGTCCGGCAGGCGCTCGACCACACTGTCAAGGAAACCAAGCGGAAGCACCCCGAGCGCACCGGCAAGTCGCAGCATGTCACCGGGGCCGAGCTGCTCCAGGGCATCCGCGCCTACGCGCTCGACCAATACGGCCCGCTGACCAAGACCGTGCTCACCACCTGGGGCATCGGCCGCTGCGCCGACTTTGGCGACATCGTCTTCAATCTGATCGAATACAATGTATTCAGCAAAACCGAGAGCGACCGCCGCGAGGACTTCGCCGACCTCTACGATTTCGACGAGGCGTTTGTGCGGCCCTTCCAGCCTGCCGCAGCCCGGCGCCCGCGCGGTCATTCCGGCGCCGCCTGAGCGGCTCACCACGGCGAGGTCGCCGTGGCTCCAGAAACACAAATCACTTGGAGCGCGGGCGACCCCGCCCGCGAAACTCCACGGCGAGCCTGGGCGATGCCCTCCCTCTGCCTGCCCGATAGTTTCACTGTGGATTTGCAGTCCTCCCCAACTTTCCTTCTCTCTCCTCCCTCCTCATGCCCGCCAAGCAAAAGCCCACCCGCCCGCGCGATCTCGCCCTGTTGGAGAGTCTCTGGCGCGAGCCCGTCGAGCGCTACACCCTGCCCAACGGCCTCACCGTCCTGCTGCGCCCTGACACTGCCGCGCCCGTGGCCTCGGTGCAGGTGTGGGTGAAGACCGGCAGCATCCACGAGGGGGCCGCCCTCGGCGCCGGGCTCTCGCACTACCTCGAGCACCTGCTTTTCAAGGGCACGGCGCGCCGCGCTGGCCGCGAGATCTCCGCCACCGTCCAGGCCCACGGCGGCTACATCAACGCCTACACGACCTTCGACCGCACCGTCTACTATATCGAGCTGCCCGCCGCCCACACCGGGGTGGCCATCGATGTGCTCGCGGACCTGACCCTGCACTCGACCCTGCCCGCCGAGGAGGTCGCCAAGGAAAAGGATGTCATCCTCCGCGAGATCGACATGTGCCTCGACGACCCCGACCAGCGCCTCGCGCAGGCGATCTTCGAGACCGCCTACCGCACGCATCCCTACCGCCAGCCCATCATCGGCCACCGCGAGGTCTTTGCCGCCACCACGCGCGAGGAACTGCTGGCCTACTACCGCGCCCGCTACGTGCCCAACAACTTCGTGGTGGTCATCGCGGGCGACTTCGACCCGGCGGCCACCCGTGCGGCCATCGCGGAGCATTTTGGCAAGGCGCCCCGCGTGCGCCTCGCGCCCGTGCTCGTGCCCGACGAGCCGGCGCAGTTGTCCCGCCGCGACCATCACCTCCACGAGGACGTGCAGGTGTCGCGCGCCGGCTTCGGCTGGCAAATCCCGGGGCTGGCGCATCCCGACGCCCCCGCGCTCGACCTGCTCGCGATGGTGCTGGGCCACGGCGACAGCTCGCTGCTCTGGCAGGCCATCCGCGAGCAGGCCCGGCTGGTGCACTCCATCGACGTCATGGCCTGGACCCCCGGCACGAGCGGACTGTTCTATGTTTCCTATCTGGCGGACCCGGACAAACGCGTCCCCGCCGAGCAAGCCATACTCGCGGAGCTCGCCCGTATCACGCGGAAAGGCCTCAGCCCGGGGGCTTTGGCCAAGGCCGTGCGCCAGGCTGTGACCGCCGAGATCAACTCGCGCAAGACCATGTCGGGTCAGGCCGCGCGCCTCGGCGCGGGAGAGGTCGTGGTCGGCGATGTCAACTACGCGCGCACCTACTTCGAGCGCCTGTTTGCGCTGACTCCCGCCAGCCTGCAACGCGTCATGCGCACCTACCTCGTGCCGGAGAAGCTCACGGTGGTTTCCTCGAATCCCGCCGTGGCGGAGCCAAGCGCCCCTGTGTCCTCCCGGCTGGCGACGTCGCTCGATT
>DAORVZ010000375.1:0-3000 GCA_035434005.1 Lacunisphaera sp. | reverse complement strand
CTGCCCATGCAGCCGGCGGAGGAACGGAGTGACCATTGTTACCAGCTGAACCCCGCCCTGCTGCATTGGGCCTACCAACTCACCAAGGACACCCCGCTGGGCGACACCGACTCCATCCGCGGCTTCCGGGCGCGCTACACCGACTCGCCCAAGGCCTTGCAGCCGCCCTCCATTCTCATCGGTTCCAACTTAGCCTCGAGCACCTACTGGCACGGCAAGCTGCTCAACCAGTGGGCCCACGACTGGGTCGGCTACTACACCGAGGGGCGAGGCCGCTTTGTGACCTCCGCCATGGAGGACACCGGCACGCTCCGTGCGTTGACCAACCTCACCCGCGCCGGCCGCGCCGACATCCAGCGCGTGCTGATCCTGCGCACCGCCTCGAATTTCACCCTGCAGCCGCCCGGGGTCACCGCCGCCCAAAGCCTCAGCGGCGAGGACATCGGCCACTACTCCGCCTTCGTCCCCTCGCTCGAGGCCGCGCACGCCGTCGGCCGCCGCGTCGTGCACGCCCTGGTCGCAGGCTGGAAGGATTACGAATCCACCCCGCCGTCCGCCAACGCCAACTGAACGCCATGCTGAACCGCCTCTACCAACTGGAGAAAAACGGCACGACCGTCGGCCGCGAACTCGCCGCCGGGGCGACGACCTTCGCCGCGATGGCCTACATCCTCGCGGTCAATCCCGCCATCCTCTCCGCCGCGGGCATGCCACCCGCGGCCCTCGTCACCGTCACCGCACTCACCGCAGCCATCAGCACCCTGCTCATGGGGTTCCTGACCAACTACCCGCTGGCCCTCGCCCCGGGCATGGGCATCAACGCCTACTTCGCCTTCACCATCTGCCTCGGTTTGGGCGTCTCGTGGCAATCCGCGCTGGGCCTCGTCTTTGTCAACGGGCTCATCTTTCTCGGCCTGTCCGTCACCGGTGTCCGTGAGAAGATCATCGCCGCCATCCCACACCAGCTGAAGCTGGCCATCACCTGCGGCATCGGTCTCTTCATCGCCTTCATCGGGCTGAAGAACGGTGGCCTCGTCGTCGCCAGTCCAGCCACCTTCGTGACGCATGGTGATTTCGGCTCGCCAGCCGTGCTGCTCTGCTTCGGCGGCATCCTGCTCACCGTCGTGCTGGTGGCCCGGCGCATCCCGGGCGCCATCATCCTCTCCATCTTGGCGGTCACCTTTGTCGGGCTTTTCGTCGCCAACGGCTCGGGCGGCACGGTTACCACGATGCCCGCGACCTTGGTCGATCTGCCTGCCTCGCCACTGCCCACGATGTTCCAGTTGAACTTCGACCTGCTGCGGCACGATTTCGCCAAGGCTCTGCCTATCATCCTCACTTTGCTGTTAGTGGATATGTTCGACAACATCGGAACCCTGATCGGGGTCACGCAGCGCGCGGGCCTGCTGGGCCCGGACGGCAAGCTGCCCAAAGCCGGCCGCGCGCTCGTGGCCGACTCGATCGCCGCCATCCTCAGTTCACTCTTCGGCACCTCGACGGTCGTCAGTTACATCGAGTCCGCCTCCGGCGTCGAGGCGGGCGGCCGCACCGGCCTGACGGGCGCGGCCACCGCTGTGCTCTTCCTCCTCGCGCTGTTCCTGACCCCGGTGATCCTCGCGATTCCCGCCGCCGCCACGGCCCCGGCGCTCGTGATCGTCGGCATCTTCATGTTCCAGTCGGTCGCGCAGCTGAAACTCGACGACTTCGCCGAGACGGCGCCCATCTTCCTGATCATTGTCGGCATCCCGCTGAGCTTCAGCATCGCGGAGGGCATCGGCATCGGTCTCATCGCCTACGCCGTGCTGCATCTCGCCACAGGCCGCGCCCGGCAGGCTTCGGCCCTGACCTACGGGCTCGCCGCGATCTTCGCGCTGCACCTGCTGCGCGGGATGCTCGGCGGGTGGTTCTGAGCTTTTTGCCGTTGCCGGATGGACCGGCTGGTCTGTTTTAATCCACCCATGAGAATCCCCCTCCTCCTGCTCACCCTCGCCGCGTCCGCCTCCGCCGCTTCCTTTGCCGGCCGTTTCGAGGAAATCAAGAAAACCGCCCGACCGGCCGAGCTCTACACCTTCCTTTACGCGCTGCCCAAGGGCGGCGACCTGCACAACCACAGCGGCTCCGAGCGCCCCGAATGGATCCTCGCCATCCTCACCGACCCGGCGCGCAACGGCGGCGACACTTTCTACACCCGCGCACGCTTCGCGGCAGCGCCCGACGCCATCGCCCCGGCCAAACGCTTCCACAACATCCGCCAGTTCGGCTACGACCTGCTCGCGCCCGAGGTCCAGAAAGAATACGTCCGCCTCGATGTCCTGACTGCGGCGGAGCGCACCGCCTGGTGCGACAGCCTGCGTCTCGACGCCCCCGGCGAGGGTCGCGAGGAGTTCTTCGCCGTGCTCTGGCCCCGGCGCGGCCAAATTGGTGGAAACCTCCAGGTCGTCACCGAGTGCCTCGCCGAGCACATCAAGGCCTCCGGCGCCGAGGGCCTGCGCTATCTCGAGACCCAGTTCGGCGTCGACCGCCTCGTCGACAACGCCGGCAACGCGATCCCGCTTGAGGAGGCTGTTGCCTTCGTGAAGCGGCGCCTCGCCCAGCCCGACCTTGTCGCCACCGGCGTGACCGTGCGCTTCCAGGACGCCGTCCTGCGCTTCCTCCCCGGGACCGAGAAGGAAATCACCGATACCTACGCCTTCGTGGATGCCCACCGCGACCTCTGGGTCGGCATCAACCTCGTCGGCATCGAGGAGAACGGCCACGGCTATCCCGCGCGCTTCCTCGAGACCTTCCGCAAGCTCCGCGTCCGCTACCCGACGCTCGCGCTCTCCATCCACGCCGGCGAGATGGATGGGCCCGACTCGCACATCCGCGACACCCTGCTGCTCGGCGCCCGCCGCATCGGCCATGGCGTCAACCTCATCAAGGATCCCGCCACGCTCCTCCTCCTCCAGCAGGCGCGCCACACCCTGGTCGAGATCAACCTCATCTCCAACCGGCTCCTCG
>DAORVZ010000374.1:0-3008 GCA_035434005.1 Lacunisphaera sp. | reverse complement strand
TGCTCGCCACGCGGCTCGTGGCGGCGGAGGCGTCACCAGAACCCGCGCTCTGGCTGCGTTACCCGGCCGTCTCGCCCGACGGCAGCACCATCGCGTTCACCTATGCCGGGCGCATCTGGCGCGTGCCTGCGACGGGCGGCGAGGCCGTGCCGCTGACCGACAGTGACACCTACTCCACCCACCCGGTCTGGTCCCCTGACAGCTTGAGCCTCGCCTACGCGGCCAAGAAATTTGGCAACCTCGACATCTTCCTCATGCCGGCCACGGGCGGTCGCAGCACGCAATTGACCCATCACTCGGCCGACGACATCCCGGACACCTTCTCGCCCGACGGCCGCGAGGTCTGGTTCAGCTCCAGCCGGCTCGGCAGCCCGCAGACGGTGCTCGCCGGCGCCTATGCTGTCAGTGAGCAGCTCTACGCGGTGCCGGTCATCGGCGGCCGCAACCGCCTGATCCTACCCACGCCGGCCCGCGCCGGCTCCCTCGACGCCACCGGCCGGCGCCTGCTCTACGAGGACCGCCCAGTCTACGAGAACGACTGGCGCAAGGGCGCGGTCTCCGACGGCGCCCACGACATCTGGCTCCACGACCTGACGAAAAAGACCCACACGCGCCTGACCGATTTTCGTGGCGAGGACCGCAACCCCGTCTGGGCGCCGGATGGCCGCAGCTACTACTTTCTCAGCGAGCGCTCGGGCTCGTTCAACATCTGGCGCGCCTCCGCCGACGGCGCGCGCACGGAGCAGGTCACGCAGCACGCGGGCACTGCCGTGCGCTTCCTGAGCGTGGCCGCCGACGGCGCGCTGATCTACGGCCTCGACGGCGAGATCTGGCGCCGGCCGGCCGGGGCCCGCGCCGCGCAGCGCGTGCCCATACTCCTGCACTTGGGCCCGCTGGGCCCGCGCCCCACCACCGGCAGCGCCAACGACTACCTGACCGAGATGGCCGTCTCCCCCGATGGCCGCCAGGTCGCCATCATCGCCCGCGGCGAGGTGTTCGTGCTCTCGACCGCGACCGGTGCCACCCGCCGCATCACCCGCACTGCGGCGCACGAACGCGACGTCAGCTTCGCGCCCGACGGCCGCTCGCTTGTCTACGTGAGCGCGCGCGAAGGTGGCATGAACATCTACGAGGCCACCCTCGGCGACGACGACGATCCGGTCGTGGAGCGGAAGCTCGTCGATGCGGCCGGCGACGTTCTTTATCCCAAAATCTCACCCGATGGCCGGCTCCTCGCCTACCTCGCCGACCGCCAGAGCATCCAGGTGCTCGACCGTGCCAGTGGCCGGATCGTGACCGCGCTGCCGCCCGGGTATTTCTATTCCTACGAGGATGACGACATGAGCTACGCCTGGTCGCCCGACAGCCGCTGGCTGACGGCGACGACCGGCTCGATCGCCACCACCCTCGACGTCGTGCTGCTGGACGCCTCCGGCCGCTCGCCCCCGATGTATGTCGCGCACGGCGGTTACCAGGAGGGCGACCCGCAGTTCAGCCCGGACGGCAAGGCCGTGCTCTGGGCCTCCGCCCGCGAGGGCCTGCGCGAGGCGGACAACAACGTCGCGCAGCTCGACATCTTCATGGCTTGGCTCACCCGCGCGGCCTTCGACGCCAAGGCCGAACCCGACGGCGCCGCCTGGCAGCCCCAGACCGCCGGCCTCGCGCAGCGCACGAAACGACTGACCCCCTACTCGCTCAAGCCCGTCTTCTACCGCCTGCTGCCCGATCATGAGACCCTCATCCTCGTCGATCTGGCGCCCAACGGCCGCGCCGTGGCCCGCCGCTTCAACACCACCACCGGCGAGATGGGGGAGCTCTTCAACCAGCCCAAGGCCGAAGCCTATGCCGTCGATGTCGCCGGCCGCCACCTCTACGCCCTGACCCAAGGCGCCGTGGAACGCACCGACCTGACGACCGGCGAGACGAAAACCTTCCCGCTCGACACCACGATGGACATTGATGTCCGAGGGGAAGGCGCCCACTGGTTCCACCACTTCTGGCGGCTGACCCGGGACAAGTTTTACGAGCCGACGATGCACGGCCGCGACTGGGAAGCGATCCGCGCCCGCTACACCCGTTTCCTGCCCCACCTCGCGACCTGGGAGGAATTCGCCGAACTGCTCTCCGAGATGGCCGGCGAGCTGAACGCCTCCCACATGGGCTGCGCCTACCGGGAGGCGCCGCCCATCGCCCAGCACACGGCTTCGCTCGGCCTCTATTTTGACGACACCCACGAAGGCACCGGCCTGCGCATCGCCGCCGTCCTGCCCGGTGGCCCCGCCGACATCACCGGCAGCAGCCTCCGGCCCGGCACGCTGGTGCTCACGCTCGACCGCGAGATGCTCTCCACCCACACCGACCTCGACCAGTTGCTCAACGGCATGACCGACACCGCCGTGCAGCTCCTCGTCCAGGTTCCCGGGGCGAAGCAGACCGAGATCGCGACCGTCGTGCCCATCAGCCAGGAGCAGGCCGTCGAGCTCCGCTACGCCCAATGGGTCGCCGAGCGCAAGGCCCTCACCGAACGCCTCTCCGGCGGCCGCCTCGGTTACATCCACCTGCCGGCGATGGACACCGCCGCCTACAAACAGGCTTACAGCGAGGTGATCGGCGACTACCGGAACAAGGAAGGCCTGGTCGTGGACGTGCGCTACAACGCCGGCGGCAACCTGCACGACCAGCTCATCACCCTGTTCACCGGTGAGGTCGTGGCCGCCTTCACCAACCGCCGCAACGAGATCGTCGGTCGCATGCCCACGGGCCGCTGGGCGCGCCCGACGGTGTTGGTGCAGAACGCCAGCTCCTATTCCGACGGCAGCATCTTTCCGCATCTCTACCGCCGCCAGAAGCTCGGCCCCATCGTCGGCGACCGCGTGCCCGGCACCGGCACGGCGGCGTGGTGGCTGGCGCCGATGAAGGGCGCGCTCAAGTGGGGCATCCCCCAGCTCGGCGCCCGCGATTTCAAGACCGGCTGGTTCGAGAACCAGGAGATCGCGCCCGACCGCCTC
>DAORVZ010000373.1:0-3030 GCA_035434005.1 Lacunisphaera sp. | reverse complement strand
CGGAGGGCGCCAACAGCGGCATCAAGTATTTCGTGATGCCGGATCAGAGTGGGGCGCCGGTCGGGTTGGAGTTCCAGCTGATCGACGACGAGCGCCATCCCGATGCCAACAAGGGCGTGGATGGCAATCGCACGACGGCGTCGCTCTACGATCTGATTCCGCGCGGCGAGCTGCCTCGCGGGTTGGGGATCGCGCCGCAGGCCGGCGCCTGGCAGCACGCCCGCATCGTCGTGACGCCCACCGGGCATGTGGAGCACTGGCTCAACGGTATCAAGGTCGTGGAGTTCGAGCGTGGCGCGGCTGATTTTGCCTCGCGGTTGGCGCGGAGCAAATACGCAAAGGTCCCCGGCTTCGGCCTTGCTGAGAAAGGCCCGGTCCTGCTGCAGGACCACGGTGACGTGGTGCGATACCGCTCCATCAAGATCCGCGCGCGATAATGCGGATCGGAAAATATTGCGGGAAAAGCCGGGCGCTGATGTCAACTATTGGTTGACATCAGCGCCCAGGGAAAATCCCCAAAAAGGTCAATCGGGCGGGAAGAGCCCTCGAGGGGCGCCAGCCTGTGATCGTTGGCGGATCCTCACGGGGCCAGGCCGCTTCGTGGTCGCCGACGGCGGCTTGGATATTGGTCACGCTTTTGGGGCGGCCGGGCGGCGGAAGCGCCAGGTGGCGAGCAGGGCGAGCGCGCCGCCGCACAGCGCATAGGTGGCGGGCTCGGGCACGGCGGCGAGGTAGGCGTATTTCAAATCGCCGTTGCCGTAGTCGTAGTAGCTGACGTGCACGCCGTTGGCGCCGTCGAGTTCGATGTCGGTCCACTGGCCGACGTTGCCCAGGGCGTCGACCGTCTCGGTGCTGAGCACGGTGGTGCCGTTCATGAGGGCGTATTTCAGGTCGCCGCTGGTGTTGTTGAGATAGGTGATGTGGGCTTGGCCGGCCGTATCCAGGGCCAGGCTGGCATACAGGCCGAGATTGGTGGCGCTGTTGTCGACGGTCGCGGTTTGCCAGGCGGAACCGTCGTAATAGGTGTAGCGCAGCTCGCCCGTGCCGAAGGCGTTGCTGTAGTAGTAGGCGAGATGGGCGTTGCCCGAGCCGTCGAGCGCAAGGTCGAGCCAGGAGCCGCCGGAAGCACCGGCGTTGGTGATGGTGGAGGTGGTCCACGCCGAGCCATTGTAGGTGGCGTAGTTGATGTCGCGGGTGGTGAGGTCGAGATAGGCGATGCGGGACAGGCCGCCGCTGGTGAGCGCGAGGGAACTGGTGCTGCCGACATCATTGGTGGAGGCCACGGTGGAGGTGGCCCAGGTGGAGCCATTGTAGCTGGTGGACTTGAGGTCGGCACCGTTCGGGAAGGTGGTGGCGTAATGATAGTGGGAAAGGGACGGCTGGTCGCTGGCGTTGAGCGCAAGCGAGATCGTGCCGGAGCCGCTGTTGCCGGTGACGGCCACGACCGGGGTTTGCCAAGCGGTGCCATTGTGGGCGACGTAGTTGATGTTGCCAGCGGACATGTCGCGGTAGGCGATGACCGGCAGCCCGGCGCTGGTCAGCTGGATGGAGGTGTGCTCCCCCTTGTTGTTGGTGGCGTCTACCGTGGTGATGTTCCAGGAGCTGCCGTCAAAGGTGGCGTAGCGCAGATCCTTGTTGGTGTTGTCCTGATAGGCGATGTGCGGCGTCCCGGAGCTGGAGACGGCGAGGGAGGAATGTGAGCCAACCATGTTGGTGGAGTCGACGGTGGTGATCTGCCAAGTCTGGGCCGACAGGGTGGCGGCGGACGCGAACAGGCAAAGGAGGCGGAGCGGAGCGGTTGTTGTCATAGAGTGGCAATACGACACTACACAAACAACGTTCTGGGCTAAATACGCGGTTCTGCGTATGCGCGAGACGCGGGCAAAGGCTGGGCGAAATGGTTTGGGGGCATGAATTGTGTTTCTGCCGCGCCTCGGCGCGGCGGGTGATGCAGGGTTGAGCGGGGTCACAAACCTTGCTCTGGGTGAACCATGAAAGAGCACTTTCTTCCTGTCGAATTAGGCAAGGCTTACCGGCTCATCAACCACGGCCCCACGGTTCTGGTGTCATCTGCACATGGCGGGATGGAGGACGTGATGGCGGCTTCCTGGGCCTGTGGCCTGGACATCTCGCCGCCCAAGGTGACCCTCGTCGTCGCGAATGGCAGCAAGACGCGCGAACTGATCGAGCGGAGCGGCGAATTCGTGCTCCAGGTGCCGACCGCGCGGCAAGCGGCGCTGACGCTCGCTGTCGGCAGCCGGAGCCTGGCGGAGGAGCCGGATAAACTGGTCCAAAGCGGCGTGGAGCTGTTCCGGGTGGCCGGGGTCAAAGTGCCGTTCGTCGCCGGCTGCGCTGCCTGGCTCTACGGCAAGGTCGTCCCGGAGCCGCATGTGCAGTCGGTCTACGATTTGTTCATCGGCGAAGTCATCGGCGCGTGGGCCGACGGCCGTATTTTCAAGGACGGCCACTGGGACTACGAGAACGCCGGCCCCGAGTGGCGCAGCCTCCACTACATTGCCGGCGGCCACTTCTACGCCATTGGCGACGCGATCCGCGCTAGACCCGCAGGCCACTTCCACGCGCATGGGAGCCTGGCTCCGGGGAGCGTGGGCGGTCTCGCTAAAATAGCGCGAGTATGCCCGCCGCCTCGCCCTGTCCCCTGCTTCAACTTGGAGGATCTCGCTCAGGGCGTGCTCTGCAGCTCCTCGTCGGACCAGGGCTCCTCGCGGTTGCCGACGGCGGCGCGGACCTTGGCCACACTCTCGGGCGAGACGGGCGGGGCGTTGTGGCCCCAGGACTGGCGGATGTAGGTGAGCACGGCGGCGATGGCCGTGTCGTCGAGCGCGCCGCGCAACGGCGGCATGACAAGGCCTTCCTTTTCCTTTCCGTTGAGCACGATGCGGGTGATAGCGCCCTCGGCGCCGAGCACGTATTTGGAGTAAAGATCCCCGGAGCAAGCTCCGGGGCATTAGATTAAGACAGCTCGAAATCCCTGCCGTCATTTTGTGGGAGCGAGCTTGCTCGCGACGG
>DAORVZ010000372.1:0-3031 GCA_035434005.1 Lacunisphaera sp. | reverse complement strand
CCGGAGCCCGGCGGGCGAAGTCGGCCTCGATCCGCGCCAACTCGGCGGCGAACTCGGCGTCGCGGATCAGCGCACGGTCGGCGGCGGCGAGTGCCGACTGCAGAGCCTCGTTCGCGGCGGCGACGGTGACGGCGGCCCGGGCGGGATACGGGCTCTTTTCCTCCTCGTTGGTGTAGGGGAGGCCGCGCTGAACCGCGCAAAGGTGCAGGCTGCCATCGGGCAACTCGGCGTAGAGGCGCAGGCAGAGGGGCGGTGGCAACTGGGCCGGCGCGTCGATCACGCCGTAGAGGCCGCAGCGGGCGGCGTGGGGGAACTCGGGGTAGTAGTTGGCGGGGCCGCCCGAGGGCAGGCCGTGCTCGATGGTCTGCCAGACCTGCAGATCGAAGGTGGCGAGCACGCGTTTAATGGGAAGGCTTTCGTGGAAAAGGTAGCCGAGCACGGGCACGCGGCCAAAGCCGCTGCGGACCAGGGCGGCGGGCTCGTCGAGGTGGCCCTTGAAGGGCGGATGGGGGTGGCGCAAGTCGCGCGGGCAGGGGATGGAGGCGACGAGTCCGCGCGCGAGCTCGGCGAGCGGGCGCGTCGGCTCGCGGCGGGCGGCCCAGAGGAGCAGTTGGAGGGCGCGGCCGTATTCGTGCCAGCGCAGCGGGGGGCCCGAGGGCATGGCGACGGCGGTGGGTGGGAGGGTGGCGTCGGCCTCGAGGCGGACGGATTGGAAGGCCGACCAGCGCCCCTCGATGGTGAGCACCTCGAGGAGAAGGATGGACGGGCCTGGCGGCAGTTCCACGACGATCTTGAACTCAGCGAGGGCCACGGGGCGGCCGGTCTGGAAGTGCGCGGCGAGGTCGGCGCGCGGCCAGCCGAGGATGCCGGGAAAGATCCGGTCGCCGAGCCGGGCGCGAACATCCACCAAGTGCCCGCCGGGCCGGGGCATCACCCAGCCACCCAGAATGTGCTGGCCGGGGGCGAGCACCGCGCCGGTGGCATGCGACTCGAGGTGGGAGAAGCTGAAGGCGTTCTCGTGCATCGGGGGCGGCTCAGCCGAGCCAGGCCTCGCGGATCATCCGGAGGTGCTGCGGCAGGGCGCGGGCGTGGTGGTAGTTGCGGGCGGCGCGGGCGTAGGCCATCGAGGGCATCTTGTCGCGTCCGGCACAGTGATCGTCGAGCGCCTTGAGGAGGCCGACGGCGAGCTTGAAGGGGTCGCCCGGCCGCACGAGGTGGGCCTCGTCGGTGTCGGTGACCATCTCGGGGATGCCGTTTACATCGGTGCTGACGATGCGCGGGCCGAAGACCATGGCCTCGAGCAGCACGCGGGGGAAGGATTCCTCGAAGCTCGTGCACACGAGGATGTCGGCGAGCCGGTAGAAGTCGAAGATGTCGCCGGTCTCGGGGAAGGTATGGACGTCGGCCAGGCCCATCATGCGGATGTCGCCGGCGAGGGATTCCATGTAGAGGCCTTCGCGGGCCCCGACCATGACCCACTGGATCTTCCGGCCGGGGAACTTGGCGGCGAGCTCCTCCTTCATGAGGTCGATGGCGCGGATGAAGATGTGCTGGCCCTTGCGCTCGCAGACGGAGCCGATGTTGACGACGAGGATGGCGTCGGGGTCGAGGGCGTGTTTGGCCCGGAGGGAGCGCGGGTCGTGGGCGTCCTTGAAGGCCTCGATGCGGCCGAAGTCGACCCAGCTGCGCAGGGTGCGGAAGTTGTCGTTGACGTTCAGGTCCTCATGGAGGTCGCGGGTGGCGCGGGCGGTGAAGACGACGCGGGTGGCGAGGCGGAAGGCCTCCTCGACGCAGCCGTGCATCAGCGGGGCGAGCAGCGGGGCGAAGAAGCGCTTCACGGTGTTGCTCTCGTGGACGTAGAGCGCGGAGGGCTTGCCGAGGTGGGCGGCGAGGTGCACGGCCCAGAAGGTGGTCATCGTGTTGCAGACGAAGACATCGGCGTGATCCCAGGTGCGGGCGGCGGCGAAACGGTCGAGCGCGGCGGTGAACTCGCCCGGGGATTTGGCGGCGGCCAGCGGGGCGGCCTCCCACAGCTCGACCTTGAGGCCGGCCTGCTCGAAGCGGGCACGGAGCGGGCCGTCCTGCGGCGAGGCGACTGTGACGGTGACTCCCGGCTGCTCGGCGAGGTGGCGGGCGAGCTCGAAGATGAAGATCGGCGCGCCCTCGTAGTTGAGGTTGTGAGTGACGACGAGGGCGCGGAACGGGCGCGGGGTCTCGGCGTAGCGCTGGTGCCAGGGGTTGAGCGGCAGATGGCGCGGGGGGAAGTCGAGTGCGTCGCTGCGGTAGGGGTCGCGAGCGGTGCCGTGGGCGGCGAGGTAGGCGACGTGCTCGCGTTCGGCATAGGTGTGGCCGCGCGAGGCGCTGCCGACGTGTCGGAGCACCGCCGAGGGTGTCCACACGATGCGGTGGCCGGCGGTGCGGGCGCGCAGGCAGTAGTCGACGTCGTTGTAGGCGACGCGGAGCTGCGTCTCCTCGAAGCCGTGGAGCTGGCGGTAGAGGTCGGTGCGGGTCAGGAGGCAGGCACCGGTGACGGCGGCCACGTTGCGCGCGGCCTGCGGGAGGAAGAGGTAGCCGAGATCCTCGGCGGGCTCCCGCTCGAAGAGGACATGCGGCAGGCCGTCCTCGGCGCTGAGCGAGATGCCGGCGTGGTTGAGCGTGCCGTCGGGGTAGAGAAGCTTGGCGCCGACGATGCCGACACCGGGGATGCTCAGCCAGCCGACCATGTCCTCAAGCCAGCCGGGCTCGAGGGCTTCGACGTCGTTGTTAAGATGGAGAATCAGCGGGGTGGCGGCGCGGGCGGTGCCGAGGTTGACGAGGCGCGAGTAGTTGAAGCCCCCGGTGGTGGCGGGGGCCACCAGCACCTCGGCGCGCAGGTCGGCCCGGGTGGGCAGGCGGGCGAGCAGGTCGAGCGCGGCGGGATCGGTGGAGCCGTCGTCGACGACGATCACGTGCACGGATTCACGCGGCACGGTGCGGGCGAGGGAGTCGAGGCAGCGGGCCAGCAGATCGGCACGATCCTTGGTGGGAATGA
>DAORVZ010000371.1:0-3046 GCA_035434005.1 Lacunisphaera sp. | reverse complement strand
GCTCGGGTTGTCGCCGTGGGCGACGCGGTTGGCCGTGGGGAGCTTGCCGCGGTTTCGCGGGCGGCGATTGTGGTCGAGGATGACGGACTGGTAGAGGTCGGTAAGGTCTTGCATCGGCCGGAAAGTGAAGGGCAGAGGCTACTTCAGGGCGGCCGTTTGGCAAACAGAGTTTGGAGTCAGGTCTGTCATCGCGAGGCCGGCACAGCCGGCCGTGGCGATCCAGCTAGATGGATTGCTTCGTCGCTTCGCTTCTCGCAATGACAGGTTGTCACGCCGGCGGCTGTGGCGGGGCGGTCATCCCCGTCGGCGGGGGCACGACCTCGAGGACCTTGGCGATGAGCTTGCGGACGCGGACGACGCCGACGAGGCGGCGGCTGGTCTGGTCGGCGACGACGGGGATGGTCTTGAAGCCGTGCTCGCGGAAGGCCGAGGCAGCGATGAGCGCGCTGTCGGTGGCGGCGAGCGAGGTGGGATCCTTCTTCATGAAGGCGGCGAGAGGGGTCTCGGGCGCCACGCCGTTGCTCTGCGCGCGGAGCAGGTCGGTCAGGGTGATCATGCCCACGAGCCGGGCGCCGTCAGGCGAGACGAAGAAAAAGTCGGACGGATGGCGGGCGAACTGGTGGGTGACGTCGTAGAGCGTGTCGGTCGGCTTGAGCAGGGGGACGGGGGCGGGCTCGATGAAGTCGGCCAGCTGGAACTCGCGCAGGGCGGCGAGCACGGCCGGGCGTTCCTGCCACGCCGCAGAGGAGCGACGGGTGATGGCGGCGGTGAGCGCGTGGCGCAGCGGCGCGAGGGACTTGGAGATGGTGGTGAAGACGTGGCGGCCCATGACCACGACCTCGACGGGGGTGCGGGCCCGGACGGAGGCGGTGCGCGGGCGGTTGTTGATCAACGCCGCTTCCCCGAAAAAATTGTCCGCGCCGAGCGCGGCGATGATCTCGCCCTGCGGTTTCTCCGGCGACGCGCGGACGATCTCCACCTCGCCCTGCTCGATGACGTAGAAGCCGGACGGCGGTTCGCCCTGCCGGATGATGTAATCGCCCGGCTCGAAGTGCGCGTGCGAGATGCGTTCCGTGACGTCGGTCCGGATGCAACTGAGGTCGCGCGGGAAAACCAACAGCCACGCCCAGTCGAAGCCGACCTGGAGGCGGCGCGAGAGCGACGGGAGCTTGAAGAGATAGACACCGCGCCAGACGAACCACGCCAAGAAACCTGAAAGCTTGAGACCGAGCATCTCGGCCACGGCGCTGTGGCCGCCGATGGAGCAGAGCTGGCCCAGCACCTTGAAGGAGAACGGGCGGGTTGGCTCGACGGCGAGGACGCGGACGATGTTGTCGGCGCACTGGCGGCCCTGGCGCTCGGCGAACTGGCCGGTGGGAGGGGAGGGCTGGCCGTCGTGTGCGTTGAGGATGTTGGCGCAATCGCCGATGGCCCAGGCGTTGGTCCGGTCGCGCAAGCGCATGTCGGCCTGGGTGAGGATGCGGCCCTTTTCCTTCGGCGTGTCGAGCCGCTCGACGACGGGGGCGATGGTGCTGCCGATGGTGCAGACGATGGTGCCGCCGCGGACAAAGCCATCCTTCAGGCCCACGCCCTCGCCCGTGGCGAGCATGACGCGGGCGTTGAGCCGCATGGTGACGCCGGCCTGCTCCATCTTCTGCCGGGCGAACTGGCGGAGCGACGGGCTGATCTCCGGCAGCAGCTGGTCGCGCGAGTGGATGAGGGTCACGCTGATGTCGTCGTCGCGGATGTTGGAATAGAAGCGGCGGCTGGAACGGACGAGGTCGTTGATCTCGCCGGCGGTCTCGACGCCGCTGTAACCGCCGCCGACGACGATGAAGGAGAGATACCAGCGGCGCTTCTCCGGATCGTCGCAGACCTCGGCCTTTTCAAGCGCGGAGAGGACGTGGGTGCGCAGGACGGCGGCGTCGCCGACGGTCTTCAACGGGAAGGCGTGGTCGGCCATGCCGGGCACGACGTTCAGGTTGGAGATGTTGCCGCAGGCGAGGACGACATGGTCGTAGTCGAGCGAGCGCGGCTGGCCGTCGTGGCTTTCGTATTCGATCCGGCTGCCGGCGAGGTCGACATGCTTGACCTCCTCGGTGCGGCATTGGACGCCCGGCAGGAGTTGGCGCAGCGGCACAATGACATCGTGGAGGCTCAGCGACGAGCCGACGGCGTCGGCGAGCAGGGGGCTGAAGACGAGGTGGTTCTCCTTATTGAAGAGAATCAACTCGGCGTCGCCCGGGCGGAGCTGGCGGCGCAGGGTCTGGGCGCATTTCACCCCGCCGAAACCTCCGCCGATGATGACAATGCGTTGCGAGGCCATGAATGGGGTGGCACTGCAAGTCTGCGGGAGCTTTCCACCCAAAGCAATACGCGGGTTGAGGTGCGGACGGGCCGAAGCAGCCCGATTGGAAGCGTGGGAGCGCGATATGCCCCGCACGAATGCCTCCGGCGCAGAAACACCGAGGGTGATGGCGCGCCTGCGCGGTGTCAGCGCCAGGGATCGAACAGGATCTTGATGGCCTGCTTCCGGCGCAGCAACTCGACCCCCTCCGCATACTGCGTGAAAGCGAGCGTGTGGGTGGTGAGCGGCCGGAGATCCAGCCGCCCCTCGCGGATAAACCGGAGCGCGGTCTCGGCGGCGGCGCGGTTGTGATTGCCGTAGCCGCTCAGGATCAGCCCGGGACCGAACAGGTGCCGCGAGCCGAAGCGCACCTCCTCCCGCAGCACGCCGAAAAGCGTGACGCACCGCCGGGTCCGATCCATCAGGAACTCGATGGCGGACGGCGCGCCCGTGAGGTCGATGGCGTCATCGAGGGCGGCGCCGCTCCGGGACGGCGGCCACGCGGCGGCCTCGGGCGCGAGCGCGCGGTGCGCTCCCAGTTGGAGGGCGAGTTCGCGCCGCTCCGGCACCGGGTCGAAGGCGATCACCTCCCGGGCACCATGCGCCCGGGCGAGTTGCACCGCGACCAGCCCCGCCGGCCCCAGGCCGCACAGGCCCAGCCGGCCCAGCGGATGGCCGAGCGCCGCGAGCTGTTGGAAG
>DAORVZ010000370.1:0-3061 GCA_035434005.1 Lacunisphaera sp. | reverse complement strand
GCCCGGCCTTATCTCATCGGCTACTTCCGCTGCCAATATCTCACGGTCTACAAGGACCACATCAAACGCTACAAACAGGGGCTGCTGCGTCCGGATGGCCGTCCTTTCGAGGAGTATGTTCGCTCGATCGCGACGACCAATCGCGAGGTGTTGCGCGCAACCTATTCCACATGGGCTGCACCTGCACCCTGAACCCCCATCTTTCCCCTATAAACATGAGACCCAACGGTCATTTTGCCGTGCTTGCGCTTGGGGCGGACGCGCTTCCCCCTCGCGTTCGCGCCCACGGCCCGCGGTCGGCCTGTGGCCCGGCCGGCCAGACTTTTCGCCGTGGACGATGCGCCGGGCACCCCCGGTCAGAGACCCTGGGCGCTCATGTCCAAGGCCGTTCCGGTCCACGGCGTGATGGTGGCGCACATCCAGTCTGTGAAATGACGGGATGCATTCTATGGAAATCGTGAATCCCGGTCCCTTTTCCGCTGATTCGCTGGCCTTCGCTATTTTCAATTTGGCGGCAATGGCGGTGTCCGCACGACGGACGCGGTCCGACCGCTTCGGTGGATTCGCTGTGTCATGAAACTCCACCAACTGCTTCTTTGGGGCATCGCCGGCCTCAGTTTTGCCCCCGGTTTCGCCCTGGCCGGGGTGGAAATCATCCCCACCCACGGGCGCAACATCTACCGGCTGACCAGTGCCGAACTCGATGGCCGGCCGGCGGCAAAGGAAATAGTCGGCTCCACCTACGACAACCGCGTCTGTGCGTTCGCGCTGGACGGCAAGCACCTGTGGGACGTGGCGACGGGCGGATTCGTCTTCGATCTCGCGGCGGGGGATCTTGATGGTGATGGCCGCGATGAGATTGTGGCGGCAGGCGCGGATGGACTGGTGTATGTGCTCGAGGCCGACGGCCGGTTGCGTTGGAAACAGGATCTTGGTGCGCCAGTCTATCAGGTCGCCATTGCCCGGCTCGACGGGAAAACGCCGGTGGTGCTGGCCGGCGGCATATCGCGGCAGGTTGTCGCCTTCGCCGCCGACGGCCGCCGGTTGACCGGGGTCGCGGTCGACGGAGCCGTGCGCCTGATGCGGGCGGGAGATCTCGACGGCGACGGGGCGGACGAAGTGGCGGTGTTGCCGATCCGCGGCAGCGGCCAGTCTCAGGATGTGTTTTTTCTGAAGGGACCGGAGCTGACCAAACTCCGTGGGCGCATCGCGAGTGGCCGGCAGCCGCGGGATCCGGCGATGACTTTGAAACATGCCAATGGAGTCACGGCCGACCTAGATGGTGACGGCGCGGCCGAGCTGATCTACAAACCCGGGGTCTTCACACTCAAAGGCGGGTTGCGGTCCCGCTTTGCCCTGCCGGGCAGATTCAAGGAACTGAGCTACGATTACCACTACAACATGCGGCTGCTGGCGGCGGGCAACCTCACCGACCGGCCCGGGGCGGAGATCGTCATCGTCGAGGGGCCGCAAGTGCGGCTCTACAGCGCGACGGGCAAGGAACTCGGCTTCGCCATTGCGCCCTTTGGGTTCACGGATGTGGTCTATGTGCCCGGGACGCCCCGCGGCAGCGTCCTGCTTGGCTCCAGTCCGAATGGTGACGACAATCTATACCGGCTGACTTTCGAGTCGGGTTGGGAAAAGAGGCTGGGGCAGCTTGAGCGGCGTGGTGCCATGGCCGGCATCGGCGCCAATCTGAAGCAATTGGGTGCCGCGGCCCTGGCGTGGCATGGCGCAGAGATGCAGGGCGCGGCCGGACCGTTCGACGTGATCATCGCCAGCCATTGGTGGAATGGCGGAAACCCCAAAAAATTCGACCAATGGATCGCCGAGGTGCGCGACCACGAGAAACGTTTCCCGTATGCCCGGCTGCGTTTCGCGTTCGATTTCTGGCCTTCGGAAAAATCCCCGCTCCTCCGGCCCGACGGCCAGCCGTGGGGCCGCGAGCCCCGGCTGACCTATGATCAAACCCGGGCCCAGATCGTCGCCAGCGCGAAATATTTCGAAGCCAAGCGATGCCCGTTTTGGGTCGACATCGGCCATGGCAGCAAACCTTACATTGAACTGGCGACGGTCGCCGCCATGCTCAAGGCCGCGCCGTCCATGTTGCAGGGCTTCATAAGCTCGGAAGCCGAGTGGTCGGACACGCTGCCTTACTATTTTGAGCACTACCTCAAACCGGTGCTGGAGCTGTGCCTGCGGCATGAGAAACGGCTTGTCCTCACCAAGAAAAATATCGGCTGGGCCCACGCCCCTGCCGCGGAGAAGCTGCGGACCCTGATCTTTAACGAACGTTATCGCTCCGTGCTGGTGCCCTCCGTTGAGGACAGTAATTCGCGCGGACCCGACGTGAATCTCGCCGCCCGCGTCGGCCTCTGGCTCGACGGCCAGGTCGACGACTGGGCCGTGCGCAGTGGCGCGGATTGGTTCGGTTTCAACCGCGCCTGGGAATGGGAATACCCGATGACCGGCCACCCGCAGTTGCGCTACTACGTCTCACAGGCGATGCTCGGCGCGCGCGTTTACATGATGCTCAACGGGGAGCGTGAATCGGGTTCGGACCGCTGGACACGCGTCGGCACGGAAGGCGCGGCCACTTTCCTCCATCTGCTTGGCCGGGGCGTGCTCACCCCGCCGAAGCGTGAACAGTTGCGATCAATCTCGCCGGTCGCACTGGTGGTGAAGAATCCCAGCGGGCGGTTTGGGGAACACGGATTCAACGGTCACCGCGAGGATTTGTGGGGCGTCGATGGCACCGATGGCGAGGCCTGGGCCTTCGACCGGCTCGACTGCTACTGGGGCATGGCGCCGCTGCCACCGACCGACGTGGCAACGTATCTCTGGGGCCGCCTCCGGCGCGACCCTTCGCACCTGCCCACGACCGCCCCGCACGGTTTGGTCGCCCTTGTGCCCGGAGGGGTCTCGTCCGCGGATGGTCCATGGAAAACCGTGTGGACGACCGACGGCGACACCTTGAGCAAGGACGGGCGGAATTACCCGCTGTGGGAGGCGCGCGCCGCGCTCACCGCCGACCTTGCCGCCGGAACCAGGACGCATCCCT
>DAORVZ010000369.1:0-3071 GCA_035434005.1 Lacunisphaera sp. | reverse complement strand
GCGCATCTGGCGGACGGTGAGCGGCCAGGCCTCGCCCTGGGCCACCCAGCGCTGGCGGAGGTCGTCCAGCGCGCGCTGGACGCGCAGGGCGGTGACGCAGGCCCGGTAGGCGTGGTCAGGCAGGGCGATGGGCGCGCCGAACATGGCCACGACGGCGTCGCCGATGTATTTGTCGAGCGTGCCACCCTCTTCCTGGATGATGTCGGTGCAGACGGTGAGGTATTCGTTGAGCAGTTCGACGAGGCGCGCGGGGGTGACCTTTTCCGAGAAGGTGGAGTAGCCCTGGATGTCGCTGAAATACGCCGTGATGGCCTCGGAATGGCCGCCCAGCTCCGGCATCTGGCCGCTTTTCACCAGGCGGTCCACCACCTGCGGGGAAAGGTAGGCGCCGAACATGCCCTTGATCTCCTGCTTGGAGCGCTGTTCCAAGATGACGCGGCGGCCGATGACGACGAACTGGAGGCCGACGAAGCCCGTGATAGGCGCCACGAAGTCGAACCACCAGCTGCGGAAGACCCACGCCCCCAGCGCCAGCGCGGCGTAGCTGACCACCCCGAGCACGGCACCGCCGAGCAGCAGGATGACGGAACGGTCGGCGAGCACGAACAGCCCGGCATAACCCAGCAGGAGCGCCACGCCCCAGATGAACCACTCCGGCACCCGGTGCGCGTAGTCGCCGGTGAGGATGTTGTTGATGGCGTTCAGGTGGACGAGGGGCAGCGGGCTGAACTCGGCGAGCGGCGAGGGCGCGGCGTCGGAATTGCCCGTGACGAAAAGGCCGAGCATGAGGATGGCACCCTTGAGGTCGGGCGGTGCCGGGATGTCCGGCACCTTCTCCACATACTTCGAGTGCAGCCCGAGGGTGAGCGTGCGGTAGCTGATGGTGGGGAAGACGGAGGAAGCATCCACGGCCTCGTAGCGGTAGTTGAGCAACAGGCAGCCGCGGCCATCGATGGGGATGCGCCGGGGGCCCGCCTTGGTGTGGAGGGTGAGCGCGTCGCCGATGCGCACCTCCACGTCGGCCGCGCGCAGGCCGAAATACCGCATGAGGGTGGCGAGGGAGAGCGAGGGGTAGAGCCGGTCGCCGATGCGGACGACCATGGGCAGCAGGCGCACGATGCCGTCGGAGCTGACCACCCGCTCGTCGTCGGATTTCGGCACATCCACGAAGCCGAAATACGAGACCGCGCGCAGCACGGGGATGGGCAGGGCGGCGTGCTTGGCCTGCACGACGCCCGAGAGGTCGCCGGTCACTCGCGGCAAGGCATCTGTCGGCCCGTATTGCGTGGTCTCGGAAGATTCGGTGGGGGAATCGCTGCGTAGGGCGCCGGTGACGATTTCGAGTCCGCGTTTGCGGGCGTCGGCCATGGCGTCGGCCATGGCCTTGTCCGCCTCGGGGTCGCGCTCGGAGGTGATGAAGACATCGAAGGTCAGCACCTTGGCGCCGTGGGCGGAGAGGAGTTGGGCCAGCTGTCCGTGCCAGGGGCGGCTGTCGGGCCATGCCACCAGGCTCTCCTCGGTATTGTCATCGAACAGGACCATCCACAGCCGGGGATCCGGCGGCGGCTGGAAGGCCACCCGGTAGCCGGTGCGCCAGTCGAGGGTCTTCCACTCGAATTGCCGGATGGAGTCGGTGCGGTTCAGGGCCGCCGCCAGGCCGAAGCACACCAGGGGCGCCCACCAGATCTGGCGGAAGGTCTTGCGGGCGTGGCTGAACATGGCGGCGCATCATGGCCGCCGCCGCGCGCCTGAGCCAAGCGATTTCTGGCCTGGTGGGCGAACCGGACTGTGGGAGCGAGCTGGCTCGCGACTCCGGGCGAGGTCAGTCGCGAGCAAGCTCGCTCCCACAGCCAAGCCACGAAAGGAGGAACGTGATAACCTCAGCTCGCTCCAGCAGTTGCACTCAGCGCCGGTGCCAGCCGCCGCGCGAGAGACCGCCGAACTTCCGCGGCGCGGGCTGGCCACCGTGGCCCTGCGGCTGGCCGCCGCCCTGGCCCTGCGCCGGGCGCGGGGCGTGACCCTGGCTCTGCGGCTGGCGGGAAGGGCCGCCGCCGTGACCGCCACGGCCGTGGCGATGGCCATGCTGGAGGGCGCGGGGATCGATGTAGCGGGGATCCCGCGAGGGGCCGATGACCGGAGGCGAATGATAGTCGAAACCGTCGAGCTTGAGCTGCGGCACCTTCTGGCCAATGAAGCGCTCGATGTCGCGGATGTCGCCGGCCTGATCGGGCGTGGTCAGCGTGAAGGCGTCGCCCACGGCGGCGGCGCGGCCGGTGCGGCCGATGCGATGGACGTAATCCTCGGGGTTGGCCGGGATGTCGTAATTGATGACGTGCGACACGCCGGCGACATCGATGCCGCGGGCGGCGATGTCGGTGGCGACCATCACCTCGTATTTGCCGGACTTGAAGCCCTCGAGAGCCTCGACGCGCTGCGACTGCGAGCGGTTCGCGTGGAGGACGGCGACGGAGTGGTTGGCGGCCTTGAGCTTGCGGGCGATCTTGTCGGCGCCGTGCTTGGTGCGCGAGAAGACGATGCAGCTGTGGAAGTCGGTCTTCTCCAGCAGCGCGACGAGCAGGTCGAACTTCTTGAGCTGGGTGACCGGGTAGAAGGCGTGGGTGACGGACTGGTTGACCGTGCGGGCCACGCCGATCTCGATGCGCGCGGGGTTGCGCAGGGCGTAGCGGGCGACCTCCTCGATCTCGGGCGGCACGGTGGCGGAGAAGAACAGCGTCTGGCGCTCGCGCGGGCACAGGCCGATGATTTTCTTCACATCCTTGACGAAGCCCATGTCGAGCATCCGATCCACCTCGTCGAGGATAAGGATCTTGAGCGCGTCGAGGCGGAGGGTCTTCTCGTTGAGGAAGTCCATCAGGCGGCCGGGCGTGGCGATGACGACATCGGTGCCGGCCTGGATCTCGCTGCGCTGGCGGCCGTAACCGACGCCGCCGTGGACGACGGTGGCGCGGAGGTCGGTGAAGCGGCCGAAGTCGCGGAAGGCGGTCTCGACCTGGGCGGCGAGCTCGCGGGTGGGCTCAAGGATGAGCACGCGAGGGCCGCGGGCCTCGTGC
>DAORVZ010000368.1:0-3077 GCA_035434005.1 Lacunisphaera sp. | reverse complement strand
CCCAAAGCTACATCCCGACCGCGACCGCCTCAGCAGCCTCTACCTCATCGAGCTCGCGACGGGCACCGCCAAGGTGCTGCTGGAGGAGCCGGGCTGCAACTATGCGGAGCCGACCGCCTCGCCCGACGGCCAGTGGATCGCCTACGCGGTGAGGCCGGGTGGCGAGCTCACCTTTGAACAAGTGATGGTGGCCGTGGTTCCGGTCGCCGGCGGAACGCCGCGGGTGCTCACAGCGGAGCTCGATCGCAGCGCCACCGGCCTGCAATGGTCGCCCGACAGCAGGTTCATCCTGTTCACCGTCGCGGATCGCGGCAGTTTCCCGCTCTATCGCGTTGCCCCCGGCCAACCCGGCGTGGAACGCCTCACGCCCCAGACCGACTGGGGCATCCGCGACTATGCCATTGGCGACAACGTGCTCGTGCAGGTCGTGACCCATCCCGGCAATCCCGGCGAACTCTACGGCGGCCCGCGCGACGGCAAGATCGCCCGGCCGCTCACCACGCACAACTCCGCCTGGCTGAAGGATCGCCGACTCAGCCCCTACGAGCCGCACCGCCTCGTGCAGGCCGACGGCATCATGGTGGATTATTGGACCATCAAGCCCCCGGACTTCGATCCCGCCAAGAAATACCCGCTCCTCGTGCAGATCCACGGCGGGCCGACCGCCATGTGGGGCCCGGGCGAGCAGAGCATGTGGCACGAGTTCCAATACTACGCCGCGCGCGGCTACATCGTGATGTTCGCCAATCCGCGCGGCTCGGGCGGCTACGGGAAGGCGTTTCAGCGCGCCAACTTCAAGGATTGGGGCACCGGCCCCGCCAGCGACGTGCTGGCCGCGGCGACGTTCACCGCCAAGGAAACCCACGTGGACAAGGACCGGCAGGTGCTGACCGGGGGTTCCTACGGTGGCTACCTGACCGCCTGGATTGTCGGCCACGATCACCGCTTCAAGGCGGCGGTGGCTCAGCGCGGCGTCTATGACCTCGCCACCTTCTACGGCGAGGGCAACGCCTGGTTCCTCGTGCCGCTCTACTGGGGCGGTTTCCCCTGGGAGAAGGAGGCACGCGCCATCCTCGACCGCGATTCGCCGCTCACCTACGTCGCCGACATCCGCACCCCGTTGCTGATCCAGCACGGCGACGTGGATTTCCGCACCGGCGTCATCCAGAGCCAGATCCTCTACAAGAGCCTCAAGCAGCTCGGCCGGGACGTGGAATACGTGCGCTACCCGCGCGCCACGCACGAACTCAGCCGCAGTGGCGAGCCCGCCCAGCGACTCGACACGCTCGTGCGCTACGAGGAATTCTTCCGGCGCCATATCGGGGAGAATTAGCCGCCCGCTTTCCGCCCTCGTGGCCCGCGCCGGCCGGTGACTGCTTGCCGGCGATGTGTGCCGTCCCTACTCTCACCGCCATGCCCCACGTGCTCTTTCCGACCCGCTTCGGCACCTGCGGCCTCGCCTGGAACGATACGGGACTGACCGGCTTCCAACTGCCGGAGGAAAGTGCCGCGCTCACGGAGCAGCACCTCGCCCGCAAGGCGCGCAGCGAGCTGGCCACCGAGCCCCCGCCCGCGTGGGTGCAGGCCGTCATCAGCCGGGTGCAACAGCACCTGGAAGGCACCCTGCAGGACTTCGCCGGCACGGCGCTCGACTGGTCGGGGGTCACTGATTTTCAACAGGCGGTCTACCTGCAGGCTCAGGCCATCAAGCCGGGCTACAAGAAGAGTTATGGCGAGATCGCCAAGCTGATGGCGCTGGGGCATGAGGCCGCCCGCGCCGTCGGCGTGGCCCTCGCGACCAATCCCTGGCCGCTGATCGTCCCCTGTCACCGCGTGGTGTCAGCCGGCGACAAGATGACCGGTTTCTCCGCGCCCGGCGGTGTGCGCACCAAGACCCGCCTGCTGGCCCTCGAAGGCGCGGAGCTGTTGTCGGAATGAGTAGGTCAATCCCATTGGTGGGGCGCACCGGCCCGGTGCGCCGCAGATGAGCGGAACACCCCGCCATCCCGCCATGAAATCCCGTCTCCACTTTGACCCCGCCGCCGCCGTCGCCCACCTGCGAGCCTGTGACGCCACCCTCGCCGCGCTCATCGACCGGGTCGGCCCCTGCACGCTGGAGATGAAGGCGGCCGACAGTTTGTTTGAGGCACTGTTGCGCTCCATCGTTTACCAGCAACTGCACGGCAAGGCGGCGGCGACCATCCACGGGCGCGTGCTGGCGGAATTGGACCGCCACGGCGGCCCCACCCCCGAAGCACTCGAGCGAGCGACGGATGCTGCGCTGCGCGGGGCCGGCCTGTCGGGCAACAAACTGCTCGCCCTGCGCGACCTAGCCCTGAAATGCCGCGCGGGCAAGGTGCCCTCGCTCAAGGCGGCCGCGACACTCGGCGACGACGAACTCATCGACCGCCTGACCGAGGTCCGCGGCATCGGGCCGTGGACGGTGCACATGCTCCTCATCTTCTATCTGGGCCGCCCGGATGTCCTGCCCACCGGGGACTTCGCCATCCGGCTCGGTTTCAAAAATCTCCACCGCAAGCGCAAGGACCCGACGCCGGAGAGCCTGCTGAAACAGACGCGCCACTGGCAGCCCTATCGCTCCGTCGCGAGCTGGTATCTGTGGCGTTCGCTCGACAGCGGCTGAGAATTCCCCTTAATCGCGGGGAATCTCCTCCCGCATGCCCACCAGCGCAGCCCCCTTCGCCCCAGCCGAGACATATGAGCAGGACAGTGTCGGCCGGTTGATGGAGCAACCGGTCGCGGTCTTTCCGCCCCATCTGACCGTCGGCGAGGCCACCGAGCAAATCCGGGATCTCGCCACGACCCGCCTGTTCACCTACGGCTACATCACCGACGCCACCGGCGTCCTGCTCGGCGTGGTGACGATGCGCGACCTGCTGCTGCACCAGAAGGCGGACAAGCTGGAGGACTTCATGCTGCGGCAGGCATTCTCGCTCCGGCCGGAGATGGACCTGATGGAGGCCATGCGCCTGACAGTGAACAAACACTACCCCTCCTATCCCGTGTGCGACGGCCGCAGCGTGCTCATCGGCATCGTCCGCGGTTCCCGGATCTTC
>DAORVZ010000367.1:0-3095 GCA_035434005.1 Lacunisphaera sp. | reverse complement strand
CGTAGCCCTCGCGCTCGAGCAGCAGCCGGCCCGTCAGGTGCCCGAGCATCGTGACGTGAGGCTGCTCAAGTGCGCGGATGATGCGCTTCGTCATGACGTCGCGCTCCTGCCGGAACGAGCTGTGGACGGAGACGACCGTGTAATCGAGCTGCGCCAGCAGTCCGGAATCGAAATCGAGTCTTCCGTCTGGCAGGATGTCCACCTCCGAACCCGTGAAGGCGTGACACTTGAATTTTTTCGCCGCGTTGAGTCGGCCAATCTCCGCGATCTGGGCGACCAAGCGCTCCTCGCTGAGGCCGCGGGCCTGCACGCTCGACTGGGAGTGATCGGCGATGCCGAGGTAGTCGAGTCCGAGCGCCTGCGCCGCCGCGAGCATTTCCTCCAGCGTGTTATGGCCGTCGGATGCGGTCGTGTGGTTGTGGAACACACCCCGGATGTCGGCCTCCTCCAGCAATGAGGGAAGTTTCCCCTGTTCCGTCGCCTCTAGTTCCCCCATCCCCTCGCGCAATTCCGGCGGAATGAAAGCGAGACCAAGGGCCTTGAACAGGTCGGCCTCCGACTTGGCCGGCAGGCTCCGGGGGCCGGAACCGCCCTGTTTCCTGGCCTCGACAGTCGAGCCGTGTTTTTCATCGGCCGGGAAGAGCCCCCACTCGCTCATCGACAGGCCGCGCTGCAAGGCGCGGTGCCGCATCTGGACATTATGGTCCTTCGACCCGGTGAGATGATGCAGCGCAAAGACGAACTGCTCCGGCGGCACGAGCCGCAGGTCGGCCTGCAGCCCGGATCCAAGGCGCACGCTGGCCTTGGACTCGCCGCGCGCCGTGATCTCCTGCACGCCCGACTGCGCGACGAACCACTCGACGATCGGCCCGGGCTCGGTCGTGGCCACGAGGAAGTCGATGTCGCCCACCGTCTCCAGTCGCCGGCGCAGGCTGCCGCAGGCCTCGACCATCTGCACGCCGGGCTGTTGACGCAATCCGGCGAGGATCTCGTCCGAGGCCTCCTTCGCCTCGAACCAGAGATGGCGCTTGTTGTAGGCCTCGCGGTTGCGGATGCCGGCCAGGATTTTCTCCTGCGTCTTCTCGCCGAAACCGTCCAGTCCAGCCACGTGGTTTTCCTCGCATGCCGTGCGCAGCTTGGCGACCGAATCGACCCCCAGTTTTTCCTGCAGGGCTCGAACTTTTTTCGGACCCAGGCCGGGGATGGCGAGCATCTCGACCAAGCCCGGCGGCACGGAGGCCTTGAGTTTTTCGAGGAATTCCAGCCGCCCGGCCGTGTGCAGTTCGGTGATCTTCTGCGCGAGGGCTTCGCCGATGCCTTTAACCTCCTGCAAAGTGCCGGCCTCGATCCGCTGCGCAAGATCGGCCTCGCCGAGCGCCTCGACCACGCGCGCTCCAGACTGGTAGGCGCGGATTTTGAAGGGATTCTCGCCCTTCAGCTCGAGCAGCAGCCCGATTTCAGTCAGCACAGCAGCGATTTCAGTCTTGTTCACGGCAGCAGGTTAACCACGGGTGGCACGGAAAACACGGAATATTTTCACAGGAGGGAACAGGTAAAGGACATGAGGAATATATTCAGAACCGATGAGACCATCATGACTCTCTGGCTTCAGAATACCTCCGTTATCTCCGTTGTCTCCCGTGAAGCATCCTGCCCTTCCCCTCAGGTTTCCCGCGGCCGTCCGGCCGCGTCACCGTCTCACTTTCAGCTGGGCCACGACGCGCTCCGCGAGTTCGGCGCGGTTGAGCTTGCCCTGGGCGGTCGCTGGCCAGGGACCGACGAGCGGGATGTAACTTTTCGGCCGCTTGTAGTCCGCCAGGGCGTTCGTCGCGCGGATGACGGCATGAAAATCCGGATGCACATTGCCGGGATAAACAACCACGAGCAACTGGCCCCACCGGGCGTCCGGCAAGCCCAGCACGGAGAGATCCGGGAATTGTCCCGTGCCGCGCAGCAGCGCCTCGATTTCCGCCGGCTCCACCTTCTCGCCTCCCGTGATAATGACGTCGTCGCGCCGGCCCAGAACCTGCAACCGCCCGCCCGGGGCGAGGCGACCGCGATCCGCCGTCTCAAAATCCCCCACGTCGCGCCAGTCGGGATGATAACCGCGAAACAGGGAGTCGCCGCCGAGGACAATCATGTCGCCGGCTCCGATACTCACCGTCGCGTGCGGCAACGCGATTCCCGCGCTCCGCTCGCCGGCCAGAAATTCCTCCGGCCGAAGTGCCGTGGCCATCGCCGCCGTCTCCGTCATGCCGTAGCCCAACGACAGCGGCAGCCCTCGCGCTGCCGCCCGATCCAGCAGGTCGGGCCACGCGGGTGCTCCCCCGAGAAAAATTATCCGGAAACGCCGCAGCCAGGCGACACCTCCCTCGTCCTGCAGCAGGCGCTCAAGCTGCGTCGGCACGAGCGAGATCACCCAGCCGTCCGGCTTCTCCACCAACGCGGGCCGATCCCCGGCGGCGACCTCCTTCCAGTCCAGGGGCAGAAAATCTCCACCGGTGAGGGCGCCGCGCACCCACGCCATGAGGCCGCTGACGTGATGCAGAGGCAGCACGCCCACGGCGTTGACCCGGGCCAGATCAAAGTGCCGCGCAAAACCCCGCACCGCCGCCGCCAGCGTCTCCCCGTCGTGCCGGGCAAACTTCAACTGCCCCGAGGTGCCGCCCGTCGGGATGCAAAGCCAACCCTGGCCTGCGGCGGTTGCCGGCGTGATCTGCTCTTGGTGCCGCAACCGGGCCAGCTGCCGGTCCTCATTCGCGCCCCACGTGTCACCGGCCAGCATCACCACCCCGCCCTGCGCCACTGCGAGAGCAAACTCCGCCATGAAGCGACGCGGCTCGCCGGACCTGATAACCGTGGCCTCACGCCGTGGCTCGGCGATGAGTCCAGGCGGCGCCCCCAGCAAGTGGGCTAGTTCAGAACGGGTCATGGGAAGAACCAAAATCTTTTAGCCACAGATGCACGAATTGAACTGATAACGACCAAGGCATGTTTTTCACAGGAGGAAACTGAGGAAAGTCAGGGGGGATGGATTCGGAATCCCGGAGGCCAGGGACAAGCATCATGGCTTTCTGGTTTCTGAACAACTCAGT
>DAORVZ010000366.1:0-3097 GCA_035434005.1 Lacunisphaera sp. | reverse complement strand
GGTGCCGCCCACGAAGATCAGCTGATCCCCGACCAGGCCGCCCGCGCACAGGACGGACGGAGTGGCGACGCCGGCCTTGAGGGAAACGACCTGCAGGGTCGGCTCCACTCTGAGGGCGCCAGAAAGCGGGGCCTCACCCGTAGTGCCACCGGCAACAATCATGCCGGCACCCCGTTCACTCGCGACGGAATACGCCATCGGCTGCGTGAGCGGGGCGAGCGTGGTCCATTGCAGCGTCTCCAGATCGAACGCGTGCACGGCCTGGAGCCAGTTCTTCCGGCCGTTCGCCCAATTTGTCCCGCCCAACACGACGATGCTCCCCCCGACCCGCCCGCAGACGAACGCGGCGTTTGGTTCCGGCAGCGGTGCCAACGCCTGCCATGAACCCGTCGCACCAGAGGCCTGGCAAGCCAACGCTATCAGGCCCACCCCAACGGCATAATTTTTCATCGATGAACTACGCATGTGAGATGGGATTTTTTGGCGGCGGCGATTCCGGGGATGAAACATTCGAGCAGCTCCGCGCCGCGACCATGGTCTGGAATTCTGTTTGCCGTCCGGCGATAGGCAGCGCGAATGACTGGGCAAATGAACTACCCACCTGCCTGGGGCCCGCAGGCCACGTGCATCTGCAGGACTGCCTGAATCCCGATGCCTTGGTGGAATACCCGGCCCAGCTCAGCTATCTTTCCGACTCCTCGCGGGGACCAGATTGTCGACAACGCGCACCGGCGCCTGTTCACGCAGCCGCGACAGGTTGCCCAGGGACATCTCGTGCTGCCGCAAAGCCCGAACCCGAGCCCCGGCGAGAGGAACCATGCGCAGGTGGCCGAATTCGAGGCCATGCTGTCGCCAGCGCCCGTTCAGGCCGGTTCAAATAATCGGTGCCCGGTGACGGCGGTGAAAGCTCAATACCCGGTATTCGGATACCACGGGCTGTATTCGTTGTCGCCCAGCCGGGTGAGCAGACGGGTGTTGGGCAGCGGCACGCCGTGCTTCGCCCAATAAGCGATTAATTCGCGATGGCCCAGATAAGCCAGCACGTCCATGGGCTGGCCCTGATAGACGTCATCTCCGTAGCCGGTGCGCACCTGCTCCGGATCCCAGATCCCGATGCCATCGGCGCCACCCTTATACCATTCAGTCACGAGCCGGCACATGTCCGCCGGATTTCCATTGGTCCACAGCTTGGTGCTCCAAGCGACGACAAACGGATGCACCGTCACCTTGGAGCCCGCCACTGTTTTTCGGTAATAGGCCATGTCGGGCGGGGGATACATCACCTTCCCGTCGGAAGTATGATTGGAAACAATCACGCCAAGCTGGTCCACGAGGCCCCGCTTAACCCACGTGGCCACGTCCAACCCGAAGCGAGTGTTGAAGCGCTCCGCGGCGAAGGCCGTCGCGGAAACCGCGTAGCGCTTGTTCCCGCGGAGCTTGCCGATCTCGTCCAACATCGCCCGCAGATCGGCGAGGAAACCGGTCATGATCTTACCCCGGAGCGCATGGATGCGAGGATCCTCGGCCTCGACGCTCATGATCTCGGTGCCATATTCGCTCCGGAACTGATCGGCGAACGCCTTCTCCCAAAGCATCAGCGGCATGCCGCGGTTGAAGAATATCCCGACTCCGTCCGGATCGGACATCTCGACCGCCTCGCGGAGCACCGCCAGCACCTGCTGGCGCACTTCGGGCACGGCCCAGCTCATGTGCATGGTGCGACGGCCTTCGCGGTCGACGCAGCGCCATTCCGGATGAGCCAAGTAGAATTTGCTGTCGAAGGTTTCCTCGAACGGCAGTGAAGCGCCCCAGGCCTGGGGCCGGATGAATACGTGGAACCCGCGGCCCTGCTCGCGCGCGGCATCGCGCGCGACAAGCAGCGGATTCACGCCGTTCTCGATCAGCTTTACCAGCGAACGCGCATACTCCCCATGGGCATTCGTAGGAAAATCCTTCGTCGCGGCACCGGCGAGAGTGCCGACCTTGGAGGGATAGCTGACCAGATCGGCACCCATGACGCCCCACCACCATTGGCTGAAATCGGTTCGGTTCATACCCACGAAACTGTCTCGCAGATCCGACGCCGTCCGCGGCCGGTAGGGCCAGATCCAGGAGTGCCCATCCCAAGTGGTCACGGTGTTGCGCCGGGACAGGTCGCGGCCGTCTTCCTCCCAGGCCAGCCGCTCCGTCTCCTCCAGCGGAACGAGACGGACATATAGCACGGTCGCCGCGAAATTGGGCAGCGGTTTGATCTCGACGACCTCAGCGGGATCGAGATTCGCGACCGTGAGGAACAGTTCCTGGGCCACATCCCCACGGGTCGGGGTCAGCCGCATATTGTTCTGGATCCGATGAAACGCGTCGTGGTGACCGAGTTTGGCCGAGACTCCGCTCTGTTGCGCCTTGGTGATGCCGCCGGAAACCGTGGAAAGCCCAATGTAGACGGCGTGCCAACCTCGCACTTTCAACCGCAGCCTCACCAAGGGTGGCTCAGTGGCGGAATAGGCCGACAGGGCATTCCCCTTCAGGTCGCCGGCCTCGTAGGGCAACACTTTCCATTTTCCCTTCTCACGCTGCCCGGTGACCAAAGCTCCGGTTCCCTCGACCTTCGACCAGTCGGTGACAAACACCGACCGGTTGTAATGGCTCCACTGGCGCGGATCGTCTGGAAACCAAGCCGGATTGATCTTCCGCTTGAAACCGAAGCTCTCTTGGGCGGCACCGGCCAAGGCCAGTGCCGCGAGACAAAAGCAAAACACACTCGTGATTGGACGCAACCTCATGGGAAGGGGTCCGGTTTAGAACTGTTTGGTCAGAGAAATCCAGTATTCCCGCATGCGCGGGCTGCCGAAGTTGCTGTAGAAATAAGGACTGCGAAACGCGTCGAGTGGCGGCGCCTTGTCGAACAAGTCGCGCACGCCTGCCTTGAGGGTCACGCCTTTCAGGAGGACCTGGGTGAGGCGGTTGCGATCAGCGGACTTCCGACTGTTCCGGCCAAAGACGTAACTGCCGAAGATATCGTGATACAGCTGGCTGGCCACCCGGTCGCTGCCCTGACCCTGAGTGTAAATCGTGCTCAGAACCGGAGCGCCGGGGG
>DAORVZ010000365.1:0-3113 GCA_035434005.1 Lacunisphaera sp. | reverse complement strand
CGAGCCGCTCGGCATGGATCGCACCGACGTTGCGGCCGTGCATCAGATCCAGCTCGCCGTGCGCTTGGCCGCCGGCGAGGCCGGCCTGTGGGCCTGCGACGCGGCTTATGGCGCCATCAAGGATCTCGATGGCTACCGGGCCGAGGCCCTCGCCGCCAAACGGATGGGCTACATCGGCAAAAGCTGCATCCACCCGACCCAGATTGCCGTGGCGAATGAAATCTTCCGCCCCTCCGACGAGGAAATTGCCTTTGCCCGGCGCGTGATCGAGACCGCGGAAAAAACCGGCGCCGGCGCCTTCACCGTCGACGGTCGCATGATCGATGCGCCCCTCATCAAGCGCGCCCGCGCCGTCCTGGTCATCGCCCAACAGCTCCCGCCCACGGCGTGACTTCGCCGCTATGCCCCTGAACAAGCGCGATTATGATCCCGGCGCCCGCGGCCCGTTGCAGGGTATCCGCGTGCTGGATCTTTCCCGCCTGTTCGCCGGCAACGTGCTCACACAGATCCTCGGCGACTTCGGCGCCGAGGTCATCAAGGTCGAGCCGCCCGAGGGTGACACCCTGCGGGCCTGGCAGACCAACGGCGTGCCCACCCACTGGAAAATTTATTCCCGCAACAAAAAGAGCCTCGCCCTCGACCTGCGCAACCCCGAGGCGATAGATCTCCTCCGCCGCCTAGTTTCGTCCGTCACACTCTTCATCGAGAGCTTCCGCCCCGGCATCCTGGAAAAGATGGGGCTCGCCCCCGCCGACCTGCTCAAGCTCAACCCCAAACTCGTCATCGTCCGCATCTCCGGCTGGGGCCAGGACGGTCCCTACAGCCAGCGCCCCGGCTTTGGCACAATCATCGAGGGCATGTCGGGCTTCGCCTCCTTCAACGGGTTTGCAGATCGAGAGCCCGTGCTGCCGCCCATGTATCTCGCCGACGGCGTCGCCGGGCTCTACGGCGCCTCGGCGGTGATGATCGCCCTGCGGGAGGTGGAGCATAATGGCGGTCGAGGCCAGGTGATCGACCTGCCTCTGCTCGATCCGCTCTTCGCCATCCTGAGCCCGCAGGCCGCCAATTACCGTCTGACTGGCAAGGTCAAGCCGCGCACCGGCAGCCGCTCGACCAATTCCGGGCCGCGCAACGTCTATCGCTGCTCGGACGGCAAGCATGTCGCCGTTTCCGGCTCCACCCAGGGCATGGCTGAACGCCTGCTGCGCTCCATCGGCCGCGCCGATCTCATCGACGATCCGCGTTTCCGCACCAACGCCAACCGCGTTAAAAACGCCGGGGAACTCGACGCCATCATCGGCGCTTTCATCGCCCGGCACACGCAGGCGGAGGCCGTCACCTTCTTTGAAACGGCCGAGGTCACCGTCGGCCCGATCTACGACGTGTCGCAGATCCTCGAGGATCCCCACTTCATCCAGCGGGAGATCGTCGCGGACTATCCCGACGCGGAGACGACCACGTTGCCGATGCACCACGTGGTGCCGCGACTGCTCGGCACCCCCGGCTCGATCCGCGCCCGCGCGCCGGGATTGGGCGAGCACAACCGATCCCTTCTCCGGGAAATCGGGGTCGACGACGACGCCTACGCCCGCCTGCTCGCGTCCGGGGTCGTGGTCGAGGCGGCCGCCCGCCCATGAATGTCCCGCCGCCGTCCGCCCCAGCCGGCGGGCTTTCCTTCGGGCGGGCGGACCTGCCCGAAAGCGCCCGCCTGCGATCGGCCATGCTGCTCGTCGGCGCGGGCTACCTGTTCCTCACGCTGTGCGACTATCGCGAGGGCATCGCCAATCTCGCGCTCCGGTTTTTGCTCAAGGACCACTTGCAGCTGACGGCCAGCCAGCTTGCCGGCTTCTTTTTCGTCACCAAGCTCGCCTGGTATTGCAAGCCGTTCGCCGGCCTCCTGGTCGACAACGTGCGGCTGGGCGGCACACGCCGCCTGGGTTATCTGGTCGTCTTTTCCGCCGTGGCCGGGGCCCTCTGGCTGGCGCTGGCCTTGGTGCCACCCACCTACGCCGCGATGCTCTGGCTGGTGCTGGCCGTGAACTTCGCGCTGATGATGGTGCATACGACACTGGGCGGCATGCTCGTCGAGGTGGGCCAGGCCTTCAGCGCCACCGGCCGCATCAGCGCGGTTCGCAGCGGCACCGAGAGCTTGGGCTGGCTGCTGACCGGCCTGGCCAGCGGCTGGGTCGCCACGCACCTGCTCCAACACGGCTTCCTGATCAACGCCGCGCTCATGATCATCCTGGCGGTGATTTTCGCGAGTGTGCTGCGCGAAAATCGCGCCGCCCCGGTCGGACCCAAGTGGGCCTTCGCGCAGTTCAAGGAACTTTTCCGGCTCCGCTCACTTTGGGTCGCCGCCGGATTCTGGGTGCTCGTGAAATTTTCCCCGGGATTCGGCACGCCGCTGTTCTACCACCAGAGCGAAACCCTTGGCTTCTCGCCGCAGTTCATCGGCTACCTCGGCTTCGTGGCGGCGGTCTCGGGCCTGCTGGGCAGCGTCTGTTACATGCGACTCTGCCGGCTGATTCCGCTCAGCCGGCTGCTCTGGCTCGGAGTCAGTTTGCATGCCGTTTCCTCGCTGGCCTACTTCGGCTATCGGTCGACCGGCGCGGCCCTCGCCATCGAGGCCCTCTACGGGCTCTGCACTGCCCTGGCCCTGATGCCGATCTTCGACCTGCTGGCACGCGCCACGCCCAGGAATTTTGCCGCGCTCGGTTATGCCCTCATCTTCAGCCTGGGCAGCCTGTCGGTGTCGGGTTCCGACGTGCTGGGCTCCTGGATCTACGAACAGCTCGGTCGCAGCTTCGCGGGCATGATCCTGCTGAACTCGGGCACCTCCGCCCTGGTGTTGCTGGCCATCCCCTTCCTCCCGCGCCTGCTGGTGGCCCACCGGGATGGTGACGCCCCACTGGGGCAATCGTAGAACCTATTGAGAGGGCGTCTAAAAATCCCTCGGCGGGTAGGGCGGGACCGCTGGGCCCGCCGCGATTTACCCATAGCGTGCATTCGCCGCACGGCGCGCCCAGCGGTCACGTCCTGTCTTTATAGACGCCCTCTGATACCAAGCGCTCGTAGCTTTTTGACTATTGTCATCGCGAGGTGCGCGAAGCGCG
>DAORVZ010000364.1:0-3113 GCA_035434005.1 Lacunisphaera sp. | reverse complement strand
TCGAGGTCGCGCTTGGCGTCGGGCTGGGCTTGGCGGTAAAGCTGTTCGGTGCGGACGAGGTAGGAGACGGCATCGGCCGGGCGGTCGCGATAGAGGGCGAGTTCACCGAGTTTGTAGAGGTAGTCAGGGGCCTCGTCGCGCGTTTCGTCGTCGCGGGTCTCGATGCGGGCGAGGTCGGTGCGGAGGATTTGCTCGGCGTCGTCGTAGCGCTGGGCCCGGGCATAGACGGCGGCGAGGTTGTAGCGGACGGTGAGGGTTTTGGCGGAGTCGGGGCCGAGTTCACGGGTGCGGATGGAGACGAGTTGCTCCATCACGGGGATGGCCTCGGCGGAGCGGTCGGTGGAGTAGAGGACCCAGCAGAGCAGATTGAGCTGGTGGGCGAGTTTCGGATCGTCGGGACCGAGGAGGCGGGTGCGGCGGGCGATGATGTCGCGGATTTCGACCTCGGCCGCAGGCCAGCGGCCGAGGCGGCCGAGGGAAATCATCCACTGGGTGCGGGCGTGCAGGGCGGCGTCGGAGTCGGGGTCGCGGCGGTGGTGGATGGAGGCGATGTCACGGAGCTCAGCCTCGGCGACGGCGGCCTCGCCGAGGCGGGCGAGGAAGGAGGCGCGGTTGCCGCGCAGATTGAGAGTCGCGGGGTGGTCGGGGCCGAGGCGGGCGGTGGCGGTAGCGCAGGCGGTGTCGAGAAGGGTGCGAGCCTCGGCATCGCGGCCGGTGTAGGCGCAGGCGAGGCCGAGGGTGGATTGGAGGGATTCGATGGCGTCGAGGTCGGGCGCGGCGGCGGCGGTGGCGCGTGCAAGGAGGGGTTCGAGGAGGGCGATGGCGTCGGCGAGGTCACGCTCGACGTCGAGAACGAGGAGGCGGGCGAACTCGGTGCGGGTTGCCTCGGCGGCGGCGGAGAAGTCGGCCGGGGCCAGGGCGGCAAGGGTGGTGCGGAGGCGGCTCTCGCGGGCAACGGTGGTTTCGCGGGCGGGCGTGGTGAGGATGCGGTCCCCGGCATTCTCGGCGGGTGCGGCCGGGGCCGGGGTGGCAATGACCAGAGCCAGGAAGGGAAGGAGAATGGGCGGGAGGCGAGACACGGAAAAAATCTTCGGTGGCTGCAACAGACGGTCAACCGTTTGCGACAGTCGATGGATGAGAAAAATTATTATGACGCTCAGGCTATTGGCGGGGCTGGGGGTTGTCGCGGGTGCTTCGGGGCTCGGTCTGGCGCAGATCACGACGATGAACGGCACGCCGACGGGCGATCCCTTCTCCGGCAACGATTGGAATGTGACGAACAACGCGGGCTCCACACAGGAGCGATATTACGCCGACGGGATGCGCGCGTTCCGGGGCTCCAGCGGCTGGGACATCGGGTTCACCCAGGGGTATGCCTACACGCATGCCGAGGTGGGTTATCTCGACGTGGCCATCTACCGTTACTACGCGCGCACGGTTTCCAATGGAGGGAGCGGCAACTTCACCTCGGGGCAGTATAACGCCAGTGCGACCTTTTCCGACAAGGTGACGTTCACCGGCGCCGGGAACGGGTCGGTGACGTTTGATCCGGTGTTCAATTTGCACAGCGAGTATAACCGCGGGCCGCTGAACACGACCTACCCGTCGGCGCCGGAGCCGGTCATGAGCGGGCAGGAGATCAACGAGGTGCAGACGGTGGAGGGCTTTTTGATCTACGTCTTGAAGAACGCGTCCAACCAGACCATCATGACCGTCAACCAAGGTTACAGTGACCGGTATGTGACCAGCGGCGACCAGTATAGCCGGAGTGCGACGTTCTTGAGCAGTGGTTACACGGGCGGCCCGGTCGTGCCGGTGTCTTTCGCCCTGCAAACCGGCTACAGCGTCGAGATCTATGGCAGCGCCTCGGCTACCGTTCTGGTTTCCGCGCAATGGGGCGGGACGAATTGGGGCCAGGCCGATGCGGGGGCGGAGGTGGGCGCGTCGATCTCGGGGTTGAGCGAAGGCTGGTCGTATAGCACACTGTCGGGCGCAACGCTCACGGCGGTGCCCGAGCCGTCCACCTATGCGATGATCGCTGGGGCGCTGGCACTGGGGCTCGCGATCTGGCGGCGGCGCGCCCACTGAGGCACAAGCACCGCGTCTGGCCCAAGGCAGCGCACTCGGCTCATGGCGCGCGTCGGGCGCGGCGATGTTGGCGGCACGCGCCGATCGGCATTTTGTTTTCGTGTCTTTGGCGGGTTTTGTGGTTTCCTGACCGGCCATGTCCAATCGCCTCGCCACCGAGACTTCCCCCTACCTGCGCCAGCACGCCGACAATCCCGTGGACTGGCTGCCGTGGGGCGAAGCGGCCTTTGCCCGGGCGCGCGCGGAGCAGAAGCCCATTTTCCTGAGCATCGGCTACTCGACCTGCCACTGGTGCCACGTGATGGCGCACGAGTCCTTCGAAAACGCGGGTGTCGCCGCCGTGCTCAACCGCGACTTCGTGCCGGTGAAACTCGACCGCGAGGAGCGGCCCGACCTTGACCGCGTTTACATGACCTACGTGCAGCAGACGACCGGGCACGGCGGCTGGCCGATGAGCGTGTGGCTGACGCCCGATCTGAAGCCGTTCTACGGTGGCACGTATTTTCCTCCTGAGGACCGCCACGGCCGGCCAGGCTTTGTCACGGTGCTCCACGCCATCACGCGGCACTGGCACGAGAAGCGGGACAAGATCCTCGCGGGCGCCGACGAGGTGGTGGCGGCGCTGCGGCGCTACGCGGCGGAGGGCCCGGCCCGCGCTGAACCAGAGGCAGGCGCCGGGGAGCCGGATTTCGCGGAGGCCGCGAGCGAGGCGCTGACGAAGGCGTTCCAGTATTTCCACGAGGCCCACGATCCGAACTGGGGCGGCTTCGGCGGCGCGCCGAAGTTCCCCCGGCCGAGCACCCTCAACTTCCTTTTCCGGATGGCGGCCTTGCAGGGCCCGGGCACGGCGATCGGCGCGGAGATGCTGAAGATGGCCGGGTTCACGCTGCGCAAGATGGCCGAGGGCGGCCTGCAGGACCATGTCGGCGGCGGCTTCCACCGCTACTCGGTGGACGAGCGGTGGTTCGTGTCGCATTTCGAGAAGATGCTCTACGATCAGGCGCAGCTCGTGCAGCTCTACCTGG
>DAORVZ010000363.1:0-3132 GCA_035434005.1 Lacunisphaera sp. | reverse complement strand
GAGGGCTTCCTCAATGAGGTCCAGATCATCGGCCAGCTCATGTCGGCCGACCTCATCCACGACTCCGACATCGCCATGGTCAACGGCGCCAGCGCCGCCCTCCACATCTCCGACATCCCGTGGAACGGGCCGATCGGCTGCGTGCGCGTCGCCCTCATCGACGACCAGTTCGTCGCCAACCCGACCATCGAGCAGATGTTCAGCTCGTCGCTCGACCTCATCTACGTCGGCAACGAGAAGGACATGCTGATGATCGAGGGTTCCGCCGACCAGATCCCGGAGGACAAGTTCATCGCCGCCCTCGAGTTCGGCCACGGCGCCATCCAGCCGATCATCGCCGCGATCAAGGAGCTCCAGCAGCTCGCCGGCAAGCCGAAGGCCACCTTCAAGCTCGTGGGCGCGACCCCCGAGGCCCGCGCCATCATCGAGCGCGTCGTCCCCGCCGAGCGCGTCTCCGCCGCCATCTTCGGCTACGAGAAGAACGTCCGCTCGAACAACGTGAAGGCCCTCAAGGAAGAGGCCAAGGCCGCCCTCCTCAAGGAGCTCGGCGAAGGCAAGTTCACCGATGTCGACCTGAACGTCGTGTTCGAGGACCTGCAATACAAGGCCTACCGCGCCACCGTGCTCGCCAAGGGCACCCGCTCGGACCACCGCGACGCCAAGTCGCTCCGCCCGCTCAGCTCCCAGGTCGGCGTGCTCCCCCGCGTCCATGGTTCCGCCATGTTCCAGCGCGGTGACACCCAGAACATCGCCCTCGTCACCCTCGGGCCGACCAAGGAAGCCCAGGACATGGACGGCCTCACCGGTGGCGCGACCTCCAAGTCGTTCATCCTTCACTACAACTTCCCGCCGTTCTCGGTAGGTGAAGCCGGCCGCTTCATCGGCCCCGGCCGCCGCGAAATCGGCCACGGCGCCCTCGCCGAGCGTTCGCTCGTGCCGATCCTGCCCCCCGAGGACGTCTTCCCGTATTCCATCCGCGTCGTCTCCGAGATCATGGCCTCCAACGGCTCGACCTCGATGGCCTCGATCTGCGGCGGCTGCCTGGCCCTCATGGACGCCGGCGTGCCGATCATCGCTCCCGTCGCCGGCATCTCCTGCGGTCTCATGACCGAGATGGATGCCAAGGGCGGCATCACCAAGTGGGTCACGATCACCGACATCCTCGGTGAGGAAGATCACTTCGGCGACATGGATTTCAAGATCGCCGGCACCACCAAGGGTATCACGGGCTTCCAGCTCGACCTGAAGATCAACGGCCTGCCCTTCGAGATCGTGAAGGCCGCCGTGCACCAGTGCCGCGAGGCCCGCGTCGAGATCCTCAAGTCGATGCTCGCCTCCCTCCCGGCGCCCCGCAAGGACCTCAGTCAATACGCCCCCCGCATCCAGACGATCCAGATCGATCCCGAGAAGATCGGCCTGCTCATCGGACCCGGCGGCAAGACGATCCGCCGCATTGTCGAGACGACCGGCGCGCAGATCGACATCGCGGACGACGACTCGGGCAAGGTCTTCATCTACTCGAACAATGCCGACGCCATGAACCGCGCCGTGCAGGAAATCGACGCCCTCTGCGGCGGCGGTTCCCAGATCGAGATCGGCAAGATCTACACCGGCCGCGTCACCGGCACCAAGGAGTTCGGCGCGTTCGTCGAGTGCATGCCGGGCAAGGAAGGCCTCGTCCACATCTCCGAGCTGGCCGACTTCCGCGTCCGCCGCACCGAGGATGTCGTCAAGGTTGGCGACAGCATCACGGTCAAGTGCGTCGGCATCGACGAGCGCTCCGGCAAGGTCCGTCTCAGCCGCAAGGCCGCGATGGCCGAGCTCGAGGCCCAGAAGCAGGCCGGCGGCGCCCCCGCTGAGTCTGCTCCGGCCGAGGCTCCCGCCGCCCAATAACGCCAAACCCGCGCGCCGCGCGAGTTTGCTCCCTCCTTCAAGCCGCGTCTCACGACGCGGCTTTTTCTTTGGCCGCGCGCGGCGAAAAATTTCCCCACTCATCACCGCAACCCGACATTGCCACGCTGCGGTGCGCACCTAGTCTTTTGCCCGTGCCTTCATCCCACCAACGCGGCCTCCGGGCCGTCGCTTACTTCGAGGCGCTGAAAGGCGTGCTGGTGCTCGCGGTCGGCTTCGGCCTGCTGAGCTTCCTCGGCCGGGACACCGAGGTCTTTGCCGAGCGATTGGTCAACCGGCTGCACCTCAACCCCGCCCACCATTATCCGTAGATTTTCATCCACGCGATGGCGGATCTCAGCAACTCCCGCCTGTGGCTCATCGCCGGGTTTTCCGCCTTTTACGCCGCGGTGCGCTTCACCGAGGCCTATGGGCTCTTGCGCGAACGCGCCTGGGCCGAGTGGCTGGCGGCCCTCAGCGCCAGGGTCTATGTGCCGATCGAGATTTATGAGCTGGCGCACCACGTTTCGTGGCTCAAAGCCGGTGCCCTGGTGCTCAATCTCGCCATCCTCGGCTATATGATCTGGCTGCTCACCGAGTCTCGCCGCCGGCGCACTGCCACGCCAGCCTCCGCCTGAGCGAACGATTGCATCACCTTGCCCGGCGCTTTCTTTTTCCCCCACCCGGCCCAACCGCTGGCCGCCCCACCCATGAAACTCCTTGTCACCAACGACGACGGCATCAACTCGGTATTCTTCCACGCGCTCGTCCACGCCATGAAGGCTGCCGGACACGAGATCTACGTCGTGGCCCCCCTCACCGAGCAAAGTTGGACCGGTGCCTCCAAGACGCGCCATCGCGCCGTGCAATCCGCCGCCGCCGACCACGGCTTCGGCTGCCCCACCTGGACCGTCGACGGCACGCCTTCCGACTGCGTCAACATCGCCATTGCCCACCTGCTGCCCACCAAGGTCGACGCCGTCGTCAGCGGCATCAACGTCGGTTTCAACTGCACGCTCGGTTTCATCATCGCCAGCGGCACCGTCTCCGCCGCGCTTGAAGGCGCCCTGCACGGCTTGCCCGCCATGGCCTTTTCCCAGGATGTATCCGAAGGCGTCTATTACGCCCTCAAGGAGCACGGCGGCCCGCAGGGCGCGGAGCTGACATCCACCCTCCAACACTCCGCCACCCACGCCGCGCGGCTCGCCGGCGAGTTGCTGCCCCAGACGCCCCCGCGCAGCT
>DAORVZ010000362.1:0-3133 GCA_035434005.1 Lacunisphaera sp. | reverse complement strand
CGGTGCAGGCACAGATTGTGATATACTCGTTCGGCACATCCGGTTCTCCAACGACCAACGCAAGCAGCACCGCCTCGGATGTGTCCGCCAGTGTATTCTCCGGCCTAAATGGCACCCCTGCCACTGGTTCTGGCAGCCCCGTTTATTCGGCGGGCAGCGGCGGAAGTTACTTTACGGCCACTGCATGGACTGGTGCCGCACCCGGCTCAAACTACTTTCAATTCACCATCACGCCGGATTCCGGTTATTCAATCTCGACCACAACCTTGACCTTTGGCTATCGCGCCACCCCCACCGGGCCGACCGCCTATTCGATTCGCTCCAGCGCTGATTCATATACCGCCAACCTTGCATCCGGGTCTTTCACCAATGACGGCAATTGGTCCTCGGTTGGTTCCATTTCCATCACCCTCTCAGGTTTAGTCTCGGCTACTACTCTCAGGCTCTATGGATCCGGCGCTTCAACAGCCGGTGGAACCCTAAGAGTCGATGATGTCGGTCTAAGTGGAACCGTGACCGCTATTCCCGAGTCCTCAACTTACGCGGCAATTCTTGGCACAGTGACCCTCCTAGGTGTGGTGATCTGGCGACGTCGTCTGCAACGTGCCGTCTAAACGGAGTCGATTTTCTAAAACAAAAACCCGCCAAATCGGCGGGCTTGTTTCGAGAAGGTCTGACGGATTATTTGCCGCCGGGCTTGAAGGTCAGGCTGGCGTCGGCCGTCCCGGCAGTTTTGGCGGCCGCCGGCTGGCTGGTGAGCAGCAACGTGGCGCGCTGGGCCCAACTGCTCAGAGGGTCGAGCTTGGAGACTTCCTCGGCGAGCCGCTTGACCTCGTCCGAGCTGCCGGCTTCGGCCGCGAGGGAGGTGAGCTGGTAGGTCGCCTCGGCGCGCACGCCTTTTTCGAGAGCGGCATCCGCGCCGATGGCCTTGAGCGCAGCTTCGCCGGTGGTTTGGTCGCCGCTGTTGAGCTGGCTCATCGCGGCACCGAGCTTGGCGCGACCGAAAAGGGCCTCGTTCTTTAGGCTGCTCGTAGCTTTCGCGTAGTGGGTGGCAGCTGTCTTATAGTCACCGGCGGTGAACTTCTCGTCGGCGAGCCGCAGATAGGCGACCCCGGCCAAGGGGTGGCCTGCATTCGCCTCGGCAAAGGCGGAAAATTTGGCGGATTGGTCGGCGATCTTGGCATATTCCGCCTGCACGGCCTGCTCGCGACCGGCGGCGACATATTGCCAGGCTTCCCGGCCGATGATGGCGAGGAGCACCACGGTGCAGATGATCAGGATACCCTGCCGGTTCTTGGCCCAGAAGCCTTGGATAGCGGTTTCAAGGGAAGGCACATAAACTGGCTTGGTGTCCTCAGGGGTTGGGTTGGCGGAGGGAAGTTGACTCATGGAACCGCGCAGGCTGAACGGCGTCCTGCGCCGCCTCAACGTCAAAGTTTTCCCAGCTGACGCAGACTGGCCACCCGGGACAGCAGCCAGTCGCCCCGAGGGCGCGCGGCGAGCCGGCACAAGTTTCTCCCAGTCACGCCCTTTGCGCAGCAAGGCCTGCCCGCCAATCCGGAGCCGCCCGCGTTGGCGGGCGGTTCAAAGCGCGGCCACTACATCGGCACGACGCTGCCCTTGTAGAGCTGCAGCGCACGGACATCGACGAGCTTGGCTTTCATCGCGCGGATGCCGTTCAGCGCGGCCTTCGCGCCGGTGATCGTTGTCATGATGCAAACGTTGTTGGCGTAAGCCGCAGCCCGGATGGCATTCTCGTCGTTGCGCGGGATCATGCCGCGGGGCGTGTTCACCACGAGCGAGATCTCGCTGTTCTTGATCATGTCGACGCAGTTCGGGCGGCCCTCGTTGAGCTTGAAGACGGGTTGCACCGCGACGCCTTGGGCGGCAAGGAGCTTGGCCGTGTTGGTCGTCGAGCAGACCGTGAAGCCGAGCTCGATGAAGCCCTTGGCCAACTCGGCGGCGTGCGGCTTGTCGGCGTCCTTGACGCTGATGAAGACCTTGCCCTTGAGCGGCAGCGCTGGCTTGGCGGCCATCTGGGTCTTCGCGAAGGCGATGCCGAGATCGTCGTCCATGCCCATGACCTCTCCGGTCGAACGCATCTCGGGGCTGAGCACGATGGCGGCGCCGGGGAAGCGGTTGAAGGGAAACACCGCCTCCTTCACGCACCAGTGTTTCGGCTGGATCTCCTTGGTGAAACCAAGCTCCTTGAGCTTGGCGCCGGCCATGACGCGGGCGGCGAGTTTGGCCAGCGGCACACCGATGGCCTTGGCCACGAACGGCGCGGTGCGGGACGCGCGCGGATTCACCTCGAGCACGTAGAGCTGGTTGTCCTTGATCGCGAACTGGACGTTCATCAGGCCGACAACCTTGAGCGCCTTGGCCAGCGCGTAGGTGGCTTGCTTCACCGTCGCGAGCATCTCCTTGGAGAGCGTGTGCGGCGGCATGACCATCGCGGCGTCGCCGGAGTGCACGCCGGCATACTCGATGTGTTCGAGCATGCCGCCGACGAGCGTCATTTCGCCGTCGCTGATGCAATCGACGTCGAGCTCGATGGCGTCTTCGAGGAACTTGTCGATGAGCACGGGCTTGCCCGGCATGACATCGAACACCTGGCGGACGACGTCCTTCAGCTCGGTCTCGCTGTAGAGGATGAACATGCCGCGGCCGCCGAGCACGAACGACGGACGGACGAGCACGGGGTAGCCGAGCACCGCGGCGCCGGAGATCGCCTCGGGCTCGGACATGGCGATGCGGCCGGCGGGCGACTTGAGTTTCACCGCGTCGAGCACGGCGGCGAAGAGTTTGCGGTCCTCGGCGGTGTCGATGCTCTCCGGCGAGGTGCCGATGATGTTCACGCCGCGCGCCTTCAGGGCGCTGGCGAGGTTGAGCGGGGTCTGGCCGCCAAACTGCGCGATGGCGCCGATGCAGCCCTCCTGCTCGTAGATCTCTAGCACGTCCTCGAGCGTCAACGGTTCAAAGTAGAGGCGGTCGGAGGTGTCGTAGTCGGTCGAGACCGTCTCGGGGTTCGAGTTGACCATCACGGTCTCGAAGCCTGCTTCGCGCAGGGCGAACGACGCGTGCACGCAGCAGTAGTCGAACTCGATGCCCTGGCCGATGCGGTTGGGGCCGC
>DAORVZ010000361.1:0-3142 GCA_035434005.1 Lacunisphaera sp. | reverse complement strand
AGACCTTCGCGGCCAAACGCGTGGCCTTCGCCCGGAACCACTGGTGGGTGCCGTCGCTGGGAAAAGTGCGGGTGGAGCAGGCGCGGATACCGCTGACCATCGACGGCTCGGACACGAATCCCTGGTCCTGGGCGGCCTACGACAACAACCAGACCCCGGTCGAGCCGTGGCAGGTGCCGCTGGATGAGCTTTCCGTGGACGGGAAGCTTGTCGTGCAGGCCGCCGCGTTGCCCGCACAGGAACTGTCGGTGCAGGTCAACGCGCGCCTGACTCCGCAAAAAATCTGGGAAGGCCGCGTGCAAGCCACCGGTCCGGGCCTGGCAGTGGCGGGCGAACTCACCTACGACATGGCGAAGGACGCAGTGGATTTCCAGCTGCCGGCGGTGTCGCTGGACTTGCAGGATTGGCAGGCGTTTGTGCGGCGGCTGGTGGTGCTGCCCGGTGGCCAGTGGGAGCTGGCGGGCAAGTTCGCGGGCAGCGCCGAGGGCCGATTGGCCGGCAAGAAGCTGACTTCGCGCGGCGCCCTGCACCTCCGCGAAGGCCGCGCAGCGCACCCGCAAGGGACGGTGGTCGCCGAGGGTATCGAGGCCGACCTTGAGTTCACCGACTTGGCAGAGGTGGTCACCAAGCCCGGTGCTCTCCGCATCCGCGAGGTGCGGACGGGTCAGCTGGCCCTGCGCGACCTCGAGGCCGAGCTTGCCCTGGCTGGCACCAACAAGATCGCGGTGAGTCGCGTATCGTTCAAGGCGCTCGGCGGCGTGGTGAGCGTCGAGCCCTTCAGTTATTTTCCGGACCGCCGCGAGTTGGAGACGATCGTGTTGGTGGATGGCATCAACGTCGAGGAAGTCATGGCGCTGACCCGCGACCTGCCCGCCAAGGCGGTCGGCCGGGTGGACGGCCGCTTCCCGCTCCGGCTCGATGACAGCGGCGTGCGGCTCGGCACCGGCTGGCTCCAGCTCAAGCCGGGTGTCCATGCCGAGATCCAATTCAACGCCACCGGCCTTCTCACCGGCGGCGCCGCGCCCAGCAGCCCGAGCTACGCCGTCCTCAAGAAGGTCGAGAGCGGGCTCCTCAAGCTGAAGGTCAGCGAACTGCGCCTCGACATCCGGCCGCCCAACGCCCCGGCGGGCCGCACCGCCCGGCTGCACCTCGCCGGCGCGCCGGTGGACCCGGACGTCAAGGCGCCGGTGATCCTCGACCTCAACGTCAACGGGCCGCTGGAGAAGCTCATCAATCTCGGGCTCGACTCGCGCCTGAGTTTCGGGTCCAAACCATGAAACTTTTCGCGCCGCCCGCTGACCAACCCAGTTCCCCTGCATGAACCGCCGACTTTTTCTCGCCGCCACCGCCCTCGGGCCGCTCCTGCTGTGCGGCTGCCTTAACGTCAAGACCGCCCCCATCGAGGTGAAGCCCATCCACATCACCGTGGACGTGAATGTGAAGGTGGAGCGCGCGCTCGATGATTTCTTTGGCGATCTCGACAAGAAGTCCGCCACCATCACGCACGAGGAGACCAAATGACCATGAAAGCCCGCATCATCACCCTGTTCGCCGCGCTCTGCCTGCTCACCGTCTCGGCCTTCGCCCAAAGTGCGGCCGACATCCGCCGCCGCATGGAGCAGCGCCTGCCGCAGATCGACACGCTCAAGGCCCAGGAAGTTCTCGGCGAGAACAACCGGGGTTTCCTCGAGGAGCGCAAGAGCGGCGCAGCAGGCGCCGCGAGCGTGGTGTCCGACGAGAACCGCGATCGCGAGGCGGTCTATGCCTTCATCGCCCGGGAAACCGGGGCCTCGGCCGACTCGGTCGGGCGCGCCCGCGCCAAGCAGATTGCGGCCAACAGCCGCTCCGGCGTCTGGGTGCAGGACGAGGCCGGCGCGTGGAAGCGGAAATAGCCGCCCTCAGTCGGCGGGCCCCGGCGGCCATCGCCACGGACTGATTCCAGTCTGGCGTCCGGCCGCCCCGCCAGGATTTATCGGGGTTGAATTCAGCGGCCGGCTCCCGCAGTGTCCGCGCAATCCGTTCCCCACACCCCTCCCTATGGATCGTTTACATGGCCTGCTCGGCGTCGCGCTCATCCTCGGACTCGCCGTCCTGTTCTCCAACAATCGCAAAAAGATCAACATCCGCCTCGTGTGCACCGGGCTCGCGCTGCAGGCGGTGATCGCGCTGCTGATCTTCAAGGTCGGGCCGGTCGCCACCTTCTTCTCCCATCTCGGCCACGCCATGGGCAAGCTGGAGGAGTTCGCCCGGCAGGGCGCCGGTTTCGTCTACGGCGGCATCGCCGTGGACCAGGGCGGCAAGGTGGGCAACTACCTGTTCGGCGGCTTCGTCTTCGCCTTCAATGTCACCGCGACGATCATCCTGGTGTGCGCGCTCGTGGCCATTCTCTACCACTTCGGCATCATGCAGCGGGTGGTGGCGCTCATCGCCCGGGCGATGAACACCGTCATGCGCGTCAGCGGCGCCGAGTCCCTCAGCAACGTCGCCAGCGCCTTCGTCGGCCAGGTCGAGGCGCAGGTGATGATCCGGCCCTACCTGAAGGGCATGACCAACAGCGAGCTGCTCGCCTCGATGAGCGGCAGCCTGGCCTGCATCGCCGGCGGCATCCTCGTCGTCTATGCGAACATGGGTGCCGCCGCCGGCATGGACCTGGCCCCCAAGCTCATCACCGCCTCGCTCATGGCCGCGCCGGGCGCGCTGGTCATCGCCAAGATCGTATTCCCCGAGACCCAGGAGAGTCAGACCATGGGCACGGTGAAACTCGAGGTGAAGAGCGACTATAGCAACGTCATCGACGCCATCTCCCACGGAGCCGCCGACGGCTTCAAGATTTCCATGAACGTCATCGCGATGCTGATCGGTTTTATCGCGGTCATCGCCTGCCTAGACTGGGTGCTGGTCAGCATCGGGCACCTCTTCAACCCGGGCTTCAACCTGAGCCTGAATTGGATCTTCGGGAAGCTGTTCTACCCGATGGCGTGGGCCATGGGCGTGCCGTCGGCCGACATCAACAACGTGGCGACCCTGCTCGGCCAGAAGCTGACGATCAACGAATTCGTGGCCTTCCAGAACCTGACCAACAAGAGTGTGCCGATCGTCACCGAGAAGGGCCTGCTCATCCTCAGCATCGCCATCTGCGGCT
>DAORVZ010000360.1:0-3151 GCA_035434005.1 Lacunisphaera sp. | reverse complement strand
CGCCCATGACCGGCATGCGCAGGTCCATGAGGATCACGTCGGGTTTGTGGACCTTCGCGAGGGCGAGCGCGCGCTCGCCGTTCTCGGCCTCGGCGACGATGTCGAAGTCGGGCTGCAGCGTGAGCAGCGTGCGGAGCGCCTCGCGGAAGAGCGATTGGTCGTCGGTGAGGAGGATGCGGAGCTTCTTCATCAGGTGGACGAAAAAACGATTGGCGCGCGAATCACGCGACTAGACGCAAATAAGAGGAACGAGTCCGGGCTTGGATACGTATTATTCGCGTGGTTAGCGGGAGAGGCTATTTTCACGCCGGCACCTCGACGGTGAGGGCGAAGCCGCCGGCGGCGCGGTTGCCGGATTCCACCGTGCCGCCGAGCAGTTCGATGCGCTCACGCAGACCGGTGAGGCCGTAGCCGGTGCCGTTCGTGCCGTTCGCGCCCACGCCGTTGTCGGCTAGCTCGAGGCGGACACGTTGCGGTTCGCGGAAGTCGAGGCGGAGGAGGGAGGTGGTGGCGCGGGCGTGCTTGCGGATGTTGGTGAGACCCTCCTGGGCGGCGCGGTAGAGAGCATGCTCGACGGCCGGTGGGAGCGGGCGGGGCGTGCCTTCGACGGCGAGGGCGGGCACGGGTTCGCCGAGCGTGGCCAGCTGTTTCAGCGCCGCGGGCAGGGGCGGGCGCGTGGTGTCGGTGCGGAGTGCGCCGACGGAGCGGCGGACATCGTCGAGGGCCTCGCCGGTGAGCTTGGCGGCCTTGACGACCGCGTCGCGCGCCCGGTCGGGCTGCGTCGGGATGAGGGCGGCGGCGGCGTCGAGCTGGGTCTTCACAACGGTGAGGTAGTGACCGACGCCGTCGTGGATCTCGCGGGCGACGCGGTTGCGCTCGCGGGTGGTGGCGAGATCCTCGGCCGTGGCGGCGTAGACTTTCAGCTGCTCGTGGGCTGATTCGATCTCGAGGCGGAGCTTCTCCTCGCGTTCGCGAGAGTTGAGCGCGCGCTTGGTGATAAGGGTGAAGGCGATGGTGAAGGCGAAGCCGGCGGAATAGTTGTAGATGGCCTCGATCGCGGCGCCCCACCCGAAATCGATCCACCACACCGCGACGTTGGCGCCCATGAGGTAGACGCCATTCAGGACGGCATTGCGGGTGCGGAGGTCGAAGATGCCCTGGCTCACGAGAGGTAGGACGATCATGCCGAAGAAGCCGCGGGACGGGCTCAGAAACACCATCGCGGTGAGGAGAGCGCCCTGGGCCAGATAATAGAGGAGAAAGGGCGTGCGTTTGCCGCCGCACAGCAGGAAGTCGTTGGACAGGACGCCGAGCGCCACATAGATCGCTCCGAGAGCGAATGTGACCGGCACCATCTCGGGCGGGCCGAAGAACCGTTGGTTAAAGAAATATCCGCCGAAGCAGGTCAGCACAATGGACCCGAAGGCAAAGGCGCCATACAGGGAGCCGCTGCGGTGCTGGGCATGGGCTTCGGGAGTCATCGGGCGCAGCCTAGCACGCCGGGGCGGCTTGGCGATATAGGAAGGAAGTCATGGCGGGGTCATGGTTCGATCATTCTCATAATCGTAATCGTTCTCATTCTCGGGGCTTCGGAATCGAGAGAACGAGAAGGAGTAAGAGAATGAGAATGATCAGATCAGCGCGGCGTGCAGGATCTCGACGGGGTGCTGGGCTGTGCGGCCGGTGCCGTCCTTGACCTGGTGGCGGCAGCTGGTCCCGGGGGCGGCGATGATCGTCTCCGCCGGGGCGGAACGCACGGCGGGAAACAGCACGAGTTCGCCGATTTGCTGCGAGATTTGGAAGTGCTCTTCTTCGTAACCGAAGGAGCCGGCCATGCCGCAGCAACCCGAGGGAATGAGCGTCACCTTGTGGCCGGCGGGGAGCTCGAGCATCTTCACGGTCGGTGTGAGTGACGAGAGCGCCTTCTGGTGGCAGTGGCCGTGGAGCTTGATGGCGCGGGGCTCCGCCTTGAAGGCGGCCCGGGTGATCCGGCCGGCGTCGGCTTCGCGGGCGATGAACTCATCGATGAGCAGCGCGTTCTTCGCGAGGGCCTTGGCGGCGTCGAGCAAGTGAGCAGGGACGAGATCGGGATATTCGTCGCGGAAGGACAGGATGCACGACGGCTCGAGGCCGATGAGCGGGGTCTGCGTGCTGACGACATCCTTGAGCAGCTTGACGTTGCGGATGGCGATTTTTTGCGCGTCGCGGATGAGGCCCTTGGAGAAGTGGGCGCGGCCGCTCTCGACGTGCGCGGGGATGACGACCTCGTAGCCGAGCCTGTTCAGGAGCTGCACGGCCTTGATGCCGACGAGCGTGTCGTTGTAGTTCGTGAACTCGTCGCAGAAGAGGTAGACGCGTCCGTGGGGGAAGGGATTTTGTAGGGGCGCGGCTTGTCCGCGCCCGTGGGCGTCGTCAAGCGACGCCCCTACAATATGATTCGCGTGCTTGGCATGCCAGGCGGCGAGCGTGGTCCGGTGCAGGGTCGGCAGGCTGCGCTTCACGGCGAAGCCGGCGAAGCGCTTGATGAGATGGGAGAGGCCCGGTTCGGTGATCGCCCAGTTGTAGAGCGTGGGGAAAAGCGAGGCCAGGCGCATGGACTGCGTGAAGCCGGCGACGAGGCGCGAGCGGAGCGGGACGCCGTTGGCGTCGTAATAGTGCTGCTGCCACTCGGCCTTGAGGCGGGCGACGTCAACGTTGGAGGGGCACTCGGATTTGCAGCCCTTGCAGGAGAGGCAGAGATCCATGACGCCCTTCACCTGCTCGCTGTCCCAGGCGTTCATGCCCTCGCGGGCGTCGGTGAGGACGTGGCGGAGCATGTTGGCCCTGGCGCGGGTGGTGTCCTGCTCGTTGCGCGTGGCCATGTAGCTCGGGCACATGGTGCCGCCCATGAGGTGCGTCTTGCGGCACTCGCCGACACCGTTGCATTTCTCGGCGGCGCGGAGGACGCCCTGCGCTTCACGAAAGTTGAAGATGGTCTTGTGCTGGGGCGAGGGGTGGTCGGGGCCGTGGCGGAGCGAGGTGTCCATCGGCGGCGTGTCGATGATCTTGCCGGGATTGAACAGGCCGCGCGGGTCGAAAGTCTCCTTCACGCGGCGCATCATCGCGTAGCACTCGGGGCCGACCATGAACGGGATGAACTCGCCGCGGAGGC
>DAORVZ010000359.1:0-3157 GCA_035434005.1 Lacunisphaera sp. | reverse complement strand
CAGGAACGCGGTTGCCAACGGTGAGGCCACAAGTCAACCTGTGTCGGATGGTGGTATTGTGCACTGAGGTTGGATGACTCGCGCGCCTGGCGAGTTGAGAGACTTGCCAGGCGTTTTGATTTTCGGGCGTGCCGGGCTGGGCGTGGTTGGTGGAGGCCGGCGACGGGCTCGGCAGACTTGTTGCAGCACGTGCGCGGGAGATCCTGGCGGGCCGGGTAGGGCTCTGGCTGGATCGGTGCGGCCAGGGGAGAGGTGGGACAATCGCTGTCAGTTTGCGGGGAGAACCAGCCAGGGAGTTGCGGGTGAGAATCGGCCACTTTTGAGGTGAAGCATTGGCCTGGGTGTTCCTGGATTTGGAACACTTGGGGTGATGTATCAACTCAAAGTGAACCAACAACAAAGCATTATCGCCCTGCACGAGCAGGGATGGTCTGGGCGGCGGATTGCTCGGGAACTGGGGCTGGACCGGGGCACGGTGGGAAAGTATCTGGCCGGTAATTCAAAACCAGCCACTAACCCGCAAACCGGCTCGGGTGAGGCCGCCCCGTCAAAACCCGCCAGCAACCCGCAAACCGGCTCCGCCACCGTTCCTGGTCCGGCCAGTCTGTGTGACCCGTGGCGGGAGCAGATCGAGACGGCGTTGGCACGGGGTTTGTCGATCCAGCGGATTTATCAGGACCTGGTGGTCGAACGGCAGTTTACCGGCAGTTATTTTGCCGTGCGCCGTTTTGTGTTGCGCCGGGTGGAGGCGCAGGAACTGCCGTTCCGGCGGATGGAGTGCGCCCCAGGCCAGGAACTCCAGGTGGACTTCGGGTTGGGGGCGTGGGTGGTGGAAGATGGCAAGCGCCGGCGCCCGCATTTGCTGCGCGCGGTGCTTTCGCATTCGCGCAAGGGCTATAGCGAAGTGGTCTGGCGCCAGACGACGGAGAGTTTTTTGCGGTGTCTCGAAAATGCCTTCCGCCACTTCGGCGGGGTGACCGTTACGGTGGTCATCGACAACTTGAAGGCGGGAGTAATCCAGGCCGATTGGTATGATCCGGAACTCAATCCCAAGCTGGAGGAGTTTGCCCGGCATTACGGCACGGTGATCCTGCCGACCAAGCCGGCGATGCCCCGGCACAAAGGCAAGGTGGAGTCCGGCGTGAAGTATGGGCAAAACAATGCCGTGGCGGGACGGACTTTCGCGAGCTTGGGCGAGCAAAACCTTTTTCTGAGCGAGTGGGAACGCACGGTGGCCGACACCCGCATTCACGGCACGACGCGCCAGCAGGTGGGCAAACACTTTGAAACGATGGAACGGCCCGCGTTGCGGCCGCTGCCCGCGAGTTTGTTCCCGGTGTTTGAAGAAGCGCGGCGCACGGTCCATCGCGATGGTTACGTGGAGTTCAAGAAAGCGTATTACTCCGCACCACCCGAATACGTGGGACGCCAGGTCTGGGTGCGGCAGGAAACCCGACTGCTGCGGCTTTACAACCCGCGCCGGGAACAGATCGCGTTGCACGCGCTGGCCGAACCCGGAAAGTTCACCACGGACCCCGCCCACCTCCACAGCCGCAAGCGTCACATCATCGAACGGGGCGCGGATTATCTGCTGGATCGTTGCCGCCTGATCGGTCCGCTGACCGGCACGTGGGCTGAGGCCATGCACCAGACCCGGGGCCCGCAAAGCCTGCGCGTCATGCAGGGCTTGCTGCAACTGGCCGAAAAACATCCCACCGTCGAACTGGAAAAAGCCGCCAGCCTCGCCACGCATCACGGCACCTGGCGCTTGCGCGATCTCAAGCGCCTGCTGGCACTGCCCGGCAACGTCGTGCAGCTGGACTTTCTGGAAACCCATCCGTTAATCCGTTCCCTGGAAGCCTATCGCATTGAACCCGTCGAAACCCTCAACCCAAACCAAAGCACATGACCCAACTCCAAACCACCCTCCGCCAACTGCGCCTCTCCGGCCTGATGCAAACCCTGGACGTTCGGCTGGCCGAAGCCGCCGCGGGCCGCCTCGGCCACGGTGAGTTCCTCGAACTCATCTTCCAGGACGAGCTCAACGTCCGCCATCAACGGATGCTGGCCCGCCGCACCAAGGCCGCGGACTTCCGCGCGCTCAAAACTTTGGAAGACTTCGACTGGCAGTTCAACCCGACCATCAACCGCAAACAAATCTTCGAGTTGGCGGCAGGCCACTACCTGCGCGAGGGCAAAGATATTTTGTTCCTCGGCCCGCCGGGCATCGGAAAAACGCATCTGGCCCAGGCGTTGGGTTACGAAGCCATCAAGCAGGGCAAGGAAGTCCTCTACCGTTCCATCTTCGATCTGGTGCGCGACTTCTTGAAGGACGAAGCCTTCAAACAACAGGACAAAACCCTGCGGCGTTATCTCAAGCCTGATCTCGTCATCATCGACGACATGGGACTCAAAGCGTTGCCCAAACAATCGGGCGAATATCTGTTGGAAGTCATCATGCGCCGCTACGAAAACCGTTCCACCATCATGACCAGCAACCGCCCCTTGGAAGACTGGGGCAAACTGCTCTCCGATGTGCCCACCGCCGGAGCCATCCTCGACCGGTTCCTGCACCACGCCATTGCCATTGCGATCCATGGGCGCAGTTATCGTATCAAAGACTCATTGCCGCCAGCGGCGCCAAACCAGAAAAGCCGGAAGACCAACGAACCTTCGACCGCCGGGGGCGCGAGCTAAGGCTCAAAGCTCGCCCCCGGCTCGATTAGCTGGCAAACCAGCAAACCAAACCTTGAAACGAACCCGGAAACTGTTATGACTTTCCCCGCCTCAGAGTGGCTGGTTTTGACCCGCAACTTCGTGGCCGGTTCTCACCCGCAAAATGACACCTATTGGAAAACGCATATCGCGACTCATCCCTACTTCAATTCTGAATGTGAATGTCTGGTGGTTTTCATCCTCAACACCCGCCGGCGCATCAAGGGTCACTATCTGGTGTCCATTGGGACGATGGATACGATTCTCTGTCATCCCAGGGAAGTATTCCGTTTAGCAATAATGGCGAGTGCCGCTGCAATCATCATCGCGCACAATCATCCGAGCGGTGAATCAACTCCGTCCGAAGCGGACATCAAAATCACCCGCGACCTCATCCGAGCCGGCCAACTTCTCAAAATCGAAGTCCTCGACCACATCGTCA
>DAORVZ010000358.1:0-3163 GCA_035434005.1 Lacunisphaera sp. | reverse complement strand
GGCTGCGCGGCGAACTCGCCCGCGCCATCGTGCTCGACGCGACCGCCGTCCCGGCAACGGCCGTCGGCCTCAACAGCCGCGTGGAACTCGAGGATCTCGACTCGGGCGAGCGCGAGAGCTACGTGCTCACGCTGCCCTCGGCGGCCGATCCGGATCAGGCGCGCATCTCCGTGCTCGCGCCGGTCGGCACCGCGTTGCTCGGCTACCGCGTGGGCGACGAGATCGCGTGGCCGACGCCCGGCGGCATCCGCCGGCTCAAGCTGCTTCAGGTCACCCGCGAGCCGTTGGCTGGCTGAGGCGCAGGAGGCGCGCCTCCCCGAAATCCAACGCGGCCAAGTCCGCCGGCGCCACCCCTTGCGCCCGTCGGAACGCCGCCGCGCGCCGATCAGGCCAGCTTGGCCCGAGCCTGCGCCCAGTAGTCCAGCAGCGCGCGAAAATCCTGTTCCTTGGTGCGGCTGTGGATGACGTAGTCGTAGGAATTGCGCTCGGCCAGCTCGAGCTCGGCGCTGTGCATCCGCCGCGCCAACTCCTCGGGAGTCACGGCCCCGCGGCCCTGCAGACGTTCGCGGAGGACGTCGAGTGAGTCGGGGGCGACGAAGATCGTGACCAGGCGCTCCTTGAGGAGCGGGATGGCCTGCGCCGCCGCGCGGACGCTGCGCACGCCCTGAACGTCGATGTTCATCACCAGGCTCGAGTGCGGCAGCTGGTCGAGCACGGCGGACTTGAGCGTGCCGTAGCGGTATTTGCGGTGCACCCAGGCCCACTCGAGAAAGTCGTGCGCCGCGAGCCGCGCGTCGAACTCGGGCTCTGACAGGAAATGGTAGTCGCGCGCGTTGACCTCGTTGGGGCGCGGCGGCCGGGTCGTGGCGGTGATGACGCGCTCGAAGCCCGGCACCTCGGCCACGAGGCGATCGCAGAGCGTGCTTTTACCGACGCCGGCGGGGCCGGCCAGGATCAAGAGCACGGTCTTGGTCGCGGCCATGCTCAGTAGGTGAAAGCCGCCGCCGCAGTGGCCAGGCCGTAAGTCAGCAGGAGGGCGCCGACCAGCCGCACGCGGGCCGGCCGCAGGAAGAGCCAGTCAAAAAAATCCCGCAGCCGGTAGGGCGCGGCGGCGAGGTAGAGCGCGAGCGCGAGACCGGCATAGACGGCGGTGACCATCAGCAGGCGCTGCGGGTGCTGGTATTCCATGTAGGCGGCGGCGAGCAGCGGCTCGGCGGCCAGCAGCACCAGCACGCACAGGCCCCGCACCGCGAGGAAGTCGGGCGTGTAGACGAAGGCCAGCAGGGCGAGCACGCCAAAACCGATCATCACCGGCAGCGGCGTCTTGAAGAAGATCAGGTCGGCCTCGTTGAGGTGCGACAGCCGCCACAGAAACCAGGTGGCGCCGGCCCCGAAGAACAGCCACGCGCCGCGGTTCGAGCGCGGCAGGGCCTTCGCAGTCGAGCCGACCAGCGAGTTGGGCCAGAGCAACAGCGCGCCGAGCAGCGCGAGGAACAGGCCGGGCAGAAGCGTGGCGAGGAATAGAGACATGTTTAGATATCTTTCTCTTACTCTTTCTCTTTCTCTTCAATCTCCGTGTTTTCGCCGTAGGGTGCCGCATCTTCCTGCAGGGCATGGGAGAAGCGGGCGATCAACCCGGCGGTCATGGACACCACTTCAAGCAGGATGGCCTTGCCTTCGGCCGCTTCAGTCTCGGTCAAACGCTTTTTCACCCCCAAAACATCGAGGCAGGCCGCACATCCCACGGCGGAACCGCGCGCGATGTCGAAATAGCGGCAACGGTCGGGGTGCGAACGCTTGCCGTTCCCTTCGGCGAGATTCAGCACGACACTCGTGGAAGCGCGGTCAAGCTGGTCTTTGGCGGCCAGTTTTCCGGGCAGCCGTTCCAAGAGGGGATCAATCCAAGCGACAAACCGTAGGGCATCCTGATAGACCTTCAGTTTTTCATGATCGAAAATGGGGGCAGGCATTTTGGGATTAAGAGAAAGAGGAAAGAGAAAGACTAGGATTCCACCCCGGCGAGCGCCAGTGAGCCGTAAAGCACGGCGGTCGAGGCGCGCTCGATCTTCACGGGCACTAGCTCGCCGACCAGCCGGGCGTCGGCGGCGAAATGCACGATGCGGTTGCCGCGGGTGCGGCCCATGAACCGGAGACCCTTCTTGTCCGGGCCCTCGACCAGCACCTCCTGCGTCGTGCCGAGCAGAGTGGCGTTGCGGCGGTCGGAGTTGGCCGCCAGCAGGCCGAGCAGCTCCTGGTTGCGCGCCTCCTTCACCTCGTCGGGGATCTGGTCGCCCATGTCCGCCGCCGGCGTGCCGGTGCGGATCGAGTATTTGAAGATGTAGGCCATGTCGTAGTTGCAGGCCTCGAAAAGCGCGCGCGTCTGCGCGAACTCCTCCTCGGTCTCGCCGGGGAAACCGACGATGACATCGGTCGAGAAATACATGTCCGGCCGCACCGCGCGGAGGGCGGACACGATCTCAAGGTAACGCTCGCGGGAATAGGGCCGGTTCATCGCCTTCAGTATCCGGTTGGAGCCCGACTGGAGCGGCAGATGCACGTATTCGCAGAGTTTTTCGAGACGGCCGTAGGCCTGGATCAGGTCGTCCTTGAACCCGCGCGGGTGCGGCGAGGTGAAGCGGATGCGCCGGATGCCTGGGATGGCGTTCACGTGCTCGAGCAACTGCACGAAGGGCGTGATGCCGCCGGTGTGCGCGTAGTCGCGCCGGCCGTAGCTGGTGACGATCTGGCCGAGCAGCGTGATCTCCTTCACGCCGCGCTCGGCCAGCTGCTCGCACTCGCGCACGATGTCGTCCATCGGCCGCGAGCGCTCGTCGCCGCGGGTCTTGGGCACGATGCAGAAGGCGCAATCCATGTTGCAGCCCTGCTGGATGGAGACGAAGGCCGAGACCTGCTTCTCCGCCAGCACGTGGTCGCGGATGGTGTTCTGCGAGCCGGCCTCCTCGGCGATGTCGACGATGGTCGAGCCGATGGGCACGCCGGCGGCCTGCGCGGCGCGGAGGTTGTCGAGGTAGTCCGGCACCTGGTGGAATTTCTGCGTGCCGACGATGAGGTCGAGGTCGGGCAGGCGGTCGAGGAGTTCGGCGCCGCGGTTCTGCGCCATGCAGCCGAGGATGCCGAGGATGAAGTCCGGCTGCTTCTTCTT
>DAORVZ010000357.1:0-3165 GCA_035434005.1 Lacunisphaera sp. | reverse complement strand
GTCGAAGATATCGCCGAGGTTCGTGAGGTCGGAAGCGCCGGAGCTCTTCGAGAACTGCTCGTAGGTCGCGGTCTCCTGAGCCAGTTGCTCGGCCGAGTAGTTCGCGGCCTTGATCGAAAGGCCGATCCGGCGCGCTTCACGGTCGATCTTGATGACGCGGGCGGTGACCTCCTGGCCGGGCTTGAGCACGTCCTTGATCTTGTCCACGCGCTCCTCCTGGATCTGGGAGATGTGCACGAGGCCGTCGATGCCGTCCTTCAGCTCGACGAAGGCGCCGAAGGTCGTGACCTTGGAGATCACGCCCGGGACGACGTCGCCGATGCGGAAGAAGGAGTCGATGTCGGTCCACGGATCCGTCGCGAGCTGCTTCATGCCGAGGCTGATGCGCTGCTGGCTCGGATCGACGTCGAGGACGATGGCGTCCACTTCGTCGCCCTTCTTGAGCATCTCGGACGGGTGGTTGATCTTGCGGGTCCAGGACATGTCGGAGACATGCACCATGCCGTCGATGCCTTCCTCGAGTTCGACGAAGGCGCCGTAGGTGGTCATGTTGCGGACCTTGCCGCGGACGCGGGCGCCCACCGGGTAGTTGTGGCGAACCATGTCCCACGGGTTCGGCTCCAGCTGCCGGAGGCCGAGCGAGATCTTCTGTTCGTCCTTCTGGATGCCGAGGACGACCGCATCGAGTTCCTGGCCGACCTTGAGCAGCTCGGAGGGTTTGCTGATGCGCTTGGTCCAGGACATCTCGGTGATGTGCACGAGACCCTCGACGCCCGGCTCGAGTTCGATGAACGCGCCGTAGGGGACGAGGTTGACGACCTTGCCGTGGATCTTGGAGCCAACGGGGAACTTCTGGTCGATATGATCCCAGGGATTGTTCTTGGTCTGCTTGAGGCCGAGGGACACGCGCTCTTTCTCGCGGTTGATGTCGATGATCATCACCTCGATCTCCTCACCCTGCTTCAGGAGCTCGGACGGGTGGCCGATGCGGCCCCAGCTCATGTCGGTGATGTGCAGCAGGCCGTCCATGCCGTCGAGATCGATGAACGCACCGAAATCGGTGATGTTCTTGACGACGCCCTTGCGGATCTGGCCGGGCTGAAGCTTCTCGAGGAGGTCGCGGCGCTTGTTGATGCGCTGTTCCTCGATCAGTTCACGGCGCGACAGGACGATATTCTGGCGCTCGCGGTTGATCTTGAGAACCTTGAAGTCATAGGTCTGACCGACGTATTGATCCAGGTTCTTGGGCGGCTGGATGTCGATGTGGGAGGCGGGCAGGAAGGAGTCGACACCGATCGAGACGATCAGGCCGCCCTTGACCTTGGTCTTCACGCGGCCGGGGATGATCGAGCCCTCCTGGCACTTGACCAGGATGTTCTCCCAATTTTTCTTCTGCTGGGCCTGCTCGTAGGAGAGGATGGGATTGCCCTCCTTATCCTCGAGCTTCTCGAGGATGACCTCGATGGTGGAGCCGATCTGGAGTTCGCCGAGATCGGCGAATTCATTGGCGGAGATGACGCCTTCGGCTTTGCCGCCGATGTCGACGACGACCTCGTTGGCGCGGATTTCAGTGATGACGCCCGAGACGATGGAGCCTTCCTTCAGCTTGTCGAAGGAGCTCTGGGCGAGCAGGTCTTGCATTAACGAACTCATATTAACTGGGTGCTAGAATGACGGCCGCTTACTTCAGGACGGACGGCTTCCCGCGTGGATCCTGACGGATCCGTTGGTTGAGGGTTGGACTATCGGTCAAACCGGTGGAAGTGTCGCGGCAACACCGGCTTGGCTTAAGAACGCCGCAGAATGTTCAAAGTCCCTTATCCCTTCGCCTCCAGCAAGAGCAAAAATCAGTTTTTCTCGGACGACCGGCCAATCGCGTTTTCCTCCAGAACCTGCTGCAAAGTAGCAAAATAGAGCTGAAAGAAACCATGCTCTCGCATCGCCAACTGGCTGGTGCCGCCCATCCGCTCGCCCTGCACCTGCTCGGTCACTGACATTTCAAGCTCGGTTCCGTCGGGGCCAGCCTCGTTCAGATGCAGCTTCACGGCAAGTTGGCGGGAGTCGGCAAAGGCCACACTGGTGTGGATGCGGCTCACTGCCTCGATGTCCATGGGCTTCGAACGGGTGACCAAAAAATCCAGCCGCTTGAAGGCCTGCAAGGCCGCCGCGTGCACGGCAAACCGATCACCGTGGAACACCTGCACCCTCGGTGCCACCGGACTGAAGCGGTCGGTCACCGACTCGCAACCTGTGAGCAGCATGGCACCAAGGCAGATGAGCAAGTAGGCACGCATAGGGCTAGGCAGGTTGCTGCTGCGAGAGACAGTGGAGCGTGCCGAGGCCCCAGATCAGGTGGTAGCAGTCGATGGGGATGATCTGCCGGCTGGGAAAACAATCGCCCAGAATCTCGCACACCTCGGCGTCGCGTTGCTTCTGCCGGAATTGCGGCACGAGCACCGCGCCGTTGATGATGAGGAAATTCGCGTAACTCGCCGGCACCTGCTGGCCACGGAAGCCGAACGGCTTTGGCATCGGCAGCTTCACGATGTCGAACTTCTTGCCCGCCGGCGTGCGAAAACCCTTCAAACGTTCCAAGACCTCTTCGAGAAGCTTGTGATTCGGGTCACGCCGGTTCGGCTCCACCACGGTCACGAACCCATCCGGCTTGTAGAAACGCGTGATGTCATCGATGTGGCCGTCGGTATCGTCGCCGACGATCCCCTCGCCCACCCACAGCACCTTGGTCACGCCGAGGTAGTCCTGCAGGTTGCGCTCGATCTCCTCGCGGAAGAGGTGCGGGTTGCGGTTCTTGTTGAGCAGGCACTGCTCGCTCGTGAGCAGCAGGCCCTGTCCGTTCACGTCGATAGATCCGCCCTCGAGGATCATGTCGTTCTCGAAACGGCGCATGCCGAGCTTCGTCGCGATGCTCGGTGGTATCTTGTTGTCGAGATCATAGGGCGGATATTTGCCGCCCCAGGCGTTGTGCACCCAGTCGGTCACGGCGACCTCGCCGCTGCGGTCGTTCTTCACGAAGATCGGCCCGTGGTCGCGACACCAGGCGTCGTTGGTGGGATGATTGTAGAAAGTCACCCGCGTCATGTCTGCGCCGGCCTGCTCGCAGAGGCGTTTGGCCCGCGGTTGCAGTGCAGCGGCGCAGTTGATCCG
>DAORVZ010000356.1:0-3168 GCA_035434005.1 Lacunisphaera sp. | reverse complement strand
GGCGCCGGGCAGGAGGTCTCCCGCATCTTCTTCCAGGTCGGCGGCGCTTCCGGCGCCATCGCGAAGACCATGTCCGCCTACGACATGACCTTCAGCGACGCCATCTACGGCAAGGCCCCGCGCTACGTCTCGCGTGAACGCCTCGCCACGATGCTCGACCACGAATACCGGCTGCTCAAGGAGCGCCTCGCCGAGAAACGCGGCGACCGCACCAGGTTTTTCGTCTTCGCCGATACGGTCGTGGCCAAGAGCTTCAAGGGACCCAACGATGGCCACGGGTGGATGGGCGTCCGCTTCCAGCACGAGGTCGGCGCCGAACCGAGCGACATCATCATCCACGTCCGCATGTGGGACAAGGAGAACGTCCTCCAGCAGCAGGCCCTGGGCATCGTGGGGGTGAACCTCATCTACGGTGCCTTCCATTACACCGCCGATCCGGCCCAACTCATCCAATCCCTGGCCGACAACATCGGCACCGACCGGATCGAGATCGACATGCTCCGCGTGAGCGGCCCGGCCTTTGGCAGCATTGACAACCGCCTGCTCTCGCTCCGCCTCGTGCAATTCGGCCTGACCAACGCCGTCATGTTCGCCCCCAACGGCGAGGTGCTGCAACCCTCCGAGCTCCTGCACCACAAGGCCGTGCTCGTCGAGCGCGGCAGCTTCCGGCCCGTCACCCACGTCAACGTGGACATGCTCACCTGCGCCACCGCGCAGTTCATGCAGGAACCGACCGTCAAGGGGAAGGACATGCTCGTGCTCATGGAAATCACCATGAACAACCTCCTCGCCGAGGGGGATCTCGACGCCACCGACTTTCTGGCCCGTGTGGACATGCTCGGCCACATCGGCTTCACCACGCTGATCTCGAACTATTCCGAGTTTTACCGGCTGGTCTCCTATTTCCGCCGCTACACCAAGGAGATGATCGGCGTCGCCATGGGCATCAACAACCTCCTCGAGATATTTAACGAGAAATATTACGACAATCTCGAAGGCGGCATCCTCGAGTCGATGGGCCGCATGTTCCGCCACGCCGTGAAGCTTTACATCTATCCGATGCAACAAAGCGCTTACGACCGTTAACTCGCGAGCGGCCATCCGGCCGGACAGGGCCAGGGCAACGGCCACGCCTTTTCCGCCGGCGTGATGATCACCGCCCGCAATCTTCACGTCGCCGATCACCTGCAGAATCTTTACGCGCATCTGCTGGAGAACCACTACCTCGACTGCATCTCGGGCGCCAATCCCGACTACTTGAACATCTTCTCCCGCGACGTCCTGCAGCGCATCAAGGCCGGGGACAATTCGTGGGAAAAGATGGTGCCAGCCAAGGTCGACGACTTCATCAAGCAGCGGAAGCTGCTCGGCTACATCGCCAAGGCTCCAGCCGTCGGCTGAATAGCTCTGCCCCGCCGCACCGGCCGGCCCAGGCCTGCGCGGGCATTTTTTCCGTGTGTTCCCACGGGTCCGTGCTTTAAGCCTCCTCCCTTCCCATGCGCTTTTTCAAGTATCACGCCCTCGGCAACGACTATCTCGTCATGAACCCGGCCGACTATCCGGGCTGGGCCGAGCCCACGCCGGATCAGATCCGCGTCATCTGCCACCGCAATTTCGGTGCCGGTTCCGACGGCATCCTCTGGGGCCCCGTGCCCTCGGCCAAGGGGAAGTTCGGCCTGCGCATTTTCAATCCCGACGGCTCCGAGGCTGAAAAATCCGGCAACGGCCTCCGCATCTTCTCGCGCTACCTCTTTGACCACCGATTCGTCGGCGGCGAGGCCTTCAGCATCGAGGTCCCGGGCGGCGTGGTCGAAGCGCGCGTCGCCGAGGGCGGCCAGCTCATCACCGTCGAGATGGGGCAGGTCACGTTCCAAAGCGACCGCATCCCCGTCGCCGGGCCCGTGCGCGAGGTGCTCGGGGAAAAGTTCACGATCCAGGGCCGCGAGTTCACCTTCAACGCCGCCGGCATCGGCAACCCGCATTGCGTGATGGTGCTGCCGGATATCTCCGCTGACCTGGCGAAGAAATACGGCCCGGACATCGAGGTGCACAAAAACTTCCCGAACCGCATCAACGTCCAGTTCCTCCGCGTCATCGACCGGCAGAACGTGCAGATCGAAATCTGGGAGCGAGGCGCGGGCTACACCCTCGCCTCGGGCAGCAGCTCCAGTGCGTCCGCCGCCGTGGCCCGCAAGCTCGGCCTGGTGGACGCCACGCTCACCGTGCACATGCCCGGCGGGCAAATCGGCATCGCGATAGCCCCGGATTTCTCCATCCGGATGACGGGCCCCACCACCCGCGTGGCCGAGGGAAAACTCGACGCCGAGATGTTTGGCCTGCGTCCGGCCACTTAAATTTTGACCTGGCCCGTCGCCCCGGTAGCTTGTCGGCGGCTCCCACCCAGCCGGAATCTCTTGGCCCAAATCAGCGAACCCCACCATGGCCATACGACACCTCGCTTTGGGTCCCCTTTTTTTGGCCCTGCTGCTGGTGCCAGCCGCCGCCACCACCGTTGAGGCCCCAGATGTCGGCACCCTCCTCAGTCAGTCTGACTATGTGGTGCGCGCGGTCGTCAAATCCGCCACGCCAGAATGGCGCGAACACGCCGGCCGCCGCTACATCGGCACCAGGGTTGAACTGGAAATCAAGGAGGTCATCAAGGGAACCCCTCCCTCCCCTCTTGTCATCAACCTCATCGGAGGCCGTATCGGCCCGGATGAATTGATCGTCGAAGGCATGCCCGGGTTTCGGGCGGGCGACGACCGCGTGCTCTTTGTGCATGGCGAGCAGCGCCAGATGTTTCCCCTCGTGGCGCTCATGCACGGCGTCTACCCGATCATCCACGATGCCCAATCGGGGCAGGACTATGTCCTGCGCAGCAACGGGCACCCCCTTTACCGTGCGGAGGATGTCTCCCTGCCCATGGATCGTCATAGTCAGGCCCGGCCCCTGCCTCCCGGGGCCCGGCCCCTGACCGTCGCTGCCTTTATCAACCAGCTCCGAGCCCGCCCCGAGGCAACGCCTGCGCCAACGCGTGAAAAATAGACCTCTCCTGCTCGCCCTGAGTCTCTGCGCCGGCCTGCTGGCGACCGTTTCGGCGTGGGGGTTTGCCTACCTCATCAACAGCAACACAGGGCTCCCCATCAAATGGCCGCGATCCGTGTATCC
>DAORVZ010000355.1:0-3172 GCA_035434005.1 Lacunisphaera sp. | reverse complement strand
GAGGCGATGGCGACATGGTGTTCGCGGCCGATTTGACGGCGCTGATCGCGCCGCAGGTCGTCATGCCCTGGCTGGCGTTCGCGGGCACGACGGGCACGGCGTATTTCACGATGGCCACGCACCTGATGCGATGGACGCTTTTCCCGGTGGTGCTGGTCGTGCTTGGCACGGCGGTGCTCCACGTGTGGCGCTCGCCCGGCCGGCCGGCCTGGGGCGATTTCCGTTTCGCGGGCCTCGCGGGCAGCGCGGCGCTGACGCTGCTGGGCTTCATCCTGGGTTCGCTGATCCGTGGTTCCAGCACGCTGGTGCCCGGGCACTATCACTGCGCCATCGGCGCCGTGACCATCGCGCTGATGGCGGCGGCGTATGATTTCTGCACGGCGGTGGCGCCGGCCGGCACGCCGGTCGCGGAGCCGCGCCGCGCGCGGCTGCAACTCCTGCTCTTCGGCGGCGGGCAGGCCGTCTTCGGCCTCGGATTTGCCCTGGCCGGCGCCTACGGCATGGGCCGCAAGCAATACGGCGTCGAGCAGCACGTGCGCACCGCCGGGGAGTATCTCGGGCTGAGCGTCATGGGCCTCGGCGGCCTCATCGCCGTGGCCGGCGGCATCTTTTTCCTCGCGGTGATGGTGCGCCGGATCGGCGCCTGGCGCCGCCCCGCAGCCCTTTCCACCCCATGAAAAACGAACCCAAAATCCACCCGTGGCAGAAGCTCATGGACAACCCGTGGCTGCTGCTCGTCCTCGGCGTCCTCATTCCCGTTCTCTCCTACTCCGTGTGGGGTTGGATTGAGCTGCTCTTCACCAAACCCGCGTTGCTGCCCTGAACCCCGCCTCCCTCCATGAGTCTCCGCCCACTCACCGCTCCCTGGTTCCACGGCCCGGCCGGCCATGAAAAAATCTGGCTCGGCTGCGCCATCCTCTGGTGCTTCGTGATGTCGCTGATGATGCCCTACTGGCATTTTCGCGGCAAACAGAACAGCACCGGCGAAGCCTACACCGTCAAACCCGCCGACTTTCTGGCGCGCACGGAGAAGTTCGTCGCCGCCAACCGCGTGGGCACCTACAAGCACCCGGGCAACGCCCTGCTCGGCGAGGTGCCGGTGGTCGAGCCGCCGCCGGGGGGTGACGCCTACCTGATCGGCCGCATGTGGCAGTGGTATCCCGCGCTGCGCCTGCGCCAGGGCGAGACCTACCGCATCCACCTCTCCGCCCTCGACCTGCAGCACGGCTTCTCGCTCCAGCCGCTCAACATGAATTTCCAGGCCGTGCCCGGTTACGACCATGTGCTCACGCTCACGCCCACCTCGAAGGGCGAGTTCACCATCGTCTGCAACGAGTTTTGCGGCATCGGCCACTCCAGCATGACCGGCAAAATCTTCGTCGAATAACCGCCCCCGCCATGTCCACCACCTCCCATAATCTCGCCGCCCCCGGCACCCCCGGCCGCGTCTGCGGCACCACCGGCCTGCACGTCTGCTTCGACGCCCAGCGCTTCATCAAGCTCAATGCCGTCAGCGGCATCGTCTTCCTGCTGCTCGGCGGCATCGCCGCGCTCCTGCTCGCGCTCACGCGCTGGCAGACGGTGCACCTGCTGCCCGTGGATTGGTTCTACCGGATCCTCACCTTCCACGGCCTGAACATGCTCATCTTCTGGATCCTGTTCTTCGAGGTCGCCATCCTCTACTTCGCCTGCACGACCCCGCTCAACGCGCGGCTCTACTCGAAGAAGGTCGCCTGGCTCTCGTTCGCCCTGATGCTCGTCGGCGCGCTGATGACCGACTACATCATCCTGAAGGGCCAGGCCGACGTGATGATGACCTCCTACCTGCCGCTGCTGGCGCACCCGGTCTTCTACCTCGGCATCATCCTCGTGGCTGTGGGCACGCTCATCGGCGTGTTCAACTTCTTCGCCACGCTCTATGTCGCCAAGCGCGACAAGGCCTACACCGGCTCCATGCCCATCGTGACCTTCGGCGCGCTGGCGGCCGCCATCATCGCCGTGGTCACGCTGCTGCACGGCGCCGTCGTGATGATCCCCACCTTCACCTACTCGATGGGGTGGACCGCCGAGCCCGACCCCATCTGGTATCGCCTCATCTGGTGGGGCCTCGGGCACCAGTCGCAGCAGGTCAACGTCTGCGCGATGGTCTCGGTCTGGTATCTGCTCACGCACATCGTGCTGGGTTCGCGGCCGATCAACGAGGCGGTGTGCCGCTCGGCGTTCGTCCTCTACATCCTCTTCATCAACCTGGCCTCGGCGCACCATCTCCTGGTGGATCCCGCAGTCGGCGCCACGTGGAAGATCTGGAACACCTCCTACGCCATGTATCTGGCGGTGCTCGCCTCGATGGTGCACGGCTTCACCGTCCCCGCCGGCGTCGAGATCGCGATGCGCGAGAAGGGCTACACCAGCGGCATCTTCGGATGGGTCACCGCCCTGCCGTGGAAGAATCCGGCCTTCTCCGGCACGGCTCTGTCGGTGGTCATCTTCGGCTTCCTCGGCGGCATCACCGGGGTCACCCTCGGCACGCAGCAGATCAACATCATCGCGCACAACACGCTGCGCATCCCCGGCCACTTCCACGTCACCGTGGTGGGCGGCACGACCCTCGCGTTCATGGCGCTGGCCTACTATGTGATCCCGCTGATCTTCCAGCGCGACTTCATCTGGCGCGGGCTGGCCCGCGTGCAGCCCTGGCTCTTCGGCCTCGGCATCACGCTGCTGGCCTTCGGCATGTCGTTCGCCGGCTCGATGGGCGTCTCCCGCCGCAGTTATGACATCGACGCGCAGGGCGTCTATGGTCCGGCGGCGCACCTCTGGCTCGGCGTGCTCGGCATCGGCGGCGTGCTGGCGTTCCTCAGCCTGCTGATCTTCGTGGTGCTCTGCGTGGGCACGCTGTTCTTCGGCCAGAAAATCGAGGGCCGGCCCATGGCCGACTGGGGCACGCCCCGGGCGCTCGCCGGCACCACCCCGGGCTCGCTCGCCCACGACCACTACGCGACAAAGGGCACGATGGTCCTCACCCTCGTGTTCCTCGCCTGCTTCGTGGTGTATTACTTCGCCAACTGGAAGGCGCTGGCCGACGTCTGGCCTGTGCGCTGACCCACCCACCGCGCCGCCGACATGTCCGAGCCCCTCTCCCTCGCTCCGCCCGCGCCGTCGGCCGTCGCCG
>DAORVZ010000354.1:0-3179 GCA_035434005.1 Lacunisphaera sp. | reverse complement strand
AGGAGGACAACCATTACACCAACCGCTACCGCCGCCCGGTGCAGGTGCCCACAGTCGACAACATGCTGGTGCAAAACACGGTGAACAGCGACGAGGCGCGCGTGGACTACATCCGGCCACTCGGCGGCGCCGGCCGGCTGGAGACGGGCTACAATCTCAACAACGAGCGCTATGCCGCGATCTTCCGCGGAGAGTTACTCGATCCGCTCACAGGCCGCTTTGGGCCGGATGCCACGCGGACCAACACCTTCAGTTACGACCGTGCCGTGCACGCGTTCTATGCGACCTATGCGCAGACCATCGGGGCTTTCGGCTTTATGGCGGGCCTCCGGCCGGAGCTGACCTACGGCAAGTCGCACCTCGTGACCACCAGCGCCACCACCAGCAATGACTATGCGCGCATCTACCCCACGCTGCACCTCACGCAGCACCTGACCGACCGCCACGAGCTCCAGCTCAACTACAGCCACCGCGTGCGTCGCCCGGAGATCGACGACCTGAACCCGTTTCCGGAATACGCCGACCCGTTCACGTTGCGCGCCGGCAACCCGCGCCTCCGGCCTGAGGAGATTCACTCTATCGAGGCAGGCTACAGCTACCGGCATGGCGACACGACCTTCACCACTACGCTGTATGACCGCCAGACCCGGCATGGCTTCACCAATATCACCACCGACCTCGGCGGCGGCATCCTGTTCACCACGCACGAGAACTTGGCGACCAGCAACGCCGCCGGCCTTGAGCTGACCGCCAGCACCGACCTCGGCAAGCGGGTGGGGCTCAACTTCAGCTCGAACACCTTCTACCACACCATCGACGCCTCCAATCTCGGCTACAGCGCGCGCCAGTCCGATGTCTCCTGGCTGGCGAAGCTCGGCGTGACCCTGCGCCTGCCGCGCGATACGCAGGCCCAGTTTAACACCAACTATGCCTCCGCGCGACTCACCCCGCAGGGCGAGCGCCGGCCGACCTGGGTCGCCAATCTCGGCGTGCGACACGACTTCGCCGGCAAGAAGGCCGCGATCGTGCTGACCCTTTCGGATCTCTTTAATTCGCTCAAGGAGACCAACGTGCTCGCCACCCCGCTGCTGCGGCAGGAGGTCACGCGCCGCCGCAGCGCCCGCATCGTTTATCTCGGTCTCCTCTACAATTTCGGTTCCCCCGCCAAGAAATCGAAGGACGATCCGCTGAAGTTCGACAACTCCCTCTGAGATGAACGCTCCTTGTTTCGCTCCCGGGCGGGGCAACTGCGCCCGGTTCTTCGCAGCCCTGCCAGCAACGAACCTCTCGAACCGCGATTGGGACCCGCATGACCTCAAGGCAGCGGCGTCGGCCAGCGCCGGACGGACGCCACCAACGCTGGGTGAACCTTACTTGCGCGACTCGCGCTGGAAGGCGAAGACCACCTTCAGCATCTGCCAGGCGATCCAGAAGACGCCCGCCATGCAGCCGGCAGTGAGGCCGCCCCAAAGCATGACCATCTTCGGGTCATTGGACGGCACATGCGAGTTCACGAGCTGATAGAAGATCACGAAGGCGACAGCGGTGACCGCCAGATCAATGATGAGCGTGACGACGGAAAAGGGTTTTTTCTCGGGCGAGGCCATGCCGGGAGGACAAGGCGGGGACCGCCCGTTGTCGAACCGAAAGTGGGTGGGCGTGGGACGGGTCAGTTGGTGCGGATCACCTTCAAGGCTTTCTCATGGGCGGCATTAGTGAACACGTTCCGGATGGCCGGCCGCTGCCGCGCAAGAAGTGCCCAGCTCTCCGCAAGGTCTGCGGAGCACGCCCGTCGGGAAACCGGCATGATGTCGGCATGAAAACCATCCTTGTGCCGGTGGATCTTTCGGCCGCCACCTCGCGCGTCTGCGCGGCGGCCTGTGGGCTTGCCCAGTTGATCGGCGGTCGTGTGCTGCTCCTCCATGTCGTGCCGCCGCCGCCCGTCATGATGAACGATTATTACGCCTTCGACACCGGCCACCTGGCGCAGGCCATGGCGGCCGTCGAGGAGAACGCCACCCGGCAACTCCGCGCCCTGGCCAAGCGATGGGCCCGGCGGTGCCCGGTGCGGACGGTGCAACTCTCCGGCGCGCCAGTGAGCGGCATCCTCGCCCAGGCAAAGTCGACCAAGCCCGCCTACCTCGTGCTCGGTTCGCACGGCCACGGCGCCGTGTTTGACCTGCTGGTCGGCAGCACGACCACCGGCGTGCTGCGCAAGGCGCGTTGTCCCGTGCTCGTGGTTCCCATGGCCCGCCGCTGAACCCATGGAACTGCTCAAAGCCATCTACCAACGGCGGGCGGTGCGCGAATTCTCGGACGCGACGGTGGCGCCCGCTCTCGTGCACGACCTGCTCCATGCGGCCACGCAGGCGCCGAGCGCGCTGAACCTGCAGCCCTGGGCCTTCGCCGTTTTCCACGGACGCGCGCGGCTGGCGGACTATTCCCGCCGGGCCAAGCGGCACCTGCTGGCCACGACCGCGCCGACGTTCGGCCTCGACCCGCGGGTTGATCAATACGCGAATCCCGATGCGAACCTCTTTCATGGCGCCGACACGCTCGTGGTCATCTGCGCCAAGCCCGGCCGCGGCGCGCCGGTCGAGGACTGCTTCCTCGCGGCGCAGAACCTGATGCTCGCGGCGCACGGCCTCGGGCTCGGCAGCTGCCCGATCGGCTTCGCGCGCTCCTGGTTCAATCGGGCGGAAGTGAAGGCCGAACTCGGCATTCCCGCGCACTACGAGCCGGTGCTGCCGATCACGCTCGGCCACCCGGCCCACCCGCCGCCCGGCGTGCCGCGCCACGAGCCGGAGACGGTCTGCTGGCATTGGGACGACTGAGCAACCGCGAAGACAATCCGTGCGCAGCCTTGCACAACGTCCGCGCAGAGGCCTGCCGCAGATATTGCTATATTCCCGCCATGGCATCCTCCGTCGAACTCCGGCCGCATCTCCTCTCGCCCTCGGCTGCGACCGGGCGTGAGCGCGCCGCGCCGGTGCCGGGGGCGGTCTTTCTGCCGAAGGAACATGGCTCGTGGTCGCTCGCGCTGGAGCCGCTTGCCTTGGGCCTGTTGCTGGCGCCCTCTGCGGCCGGCGGCGCACTGCTGGCGGCGGCGCTGGCCGGATTCTTTGCGCGCCGGCCCCTGAAGACGGCGCTGACCGCTCCCGCTTCCGCCCGCCGCCGCG
>DAORVZ010000353.1:0-3181 GCA_035434005.1 Lacunisphaera sp. | reverse complement strand
TCTACCAGAAATACAAGCAGCAGCTCCTCGACAACGGCCGGGCCTACGAGAAGGACGGCGCCATCTGGTTCAAGCTGCTGGGCGAGCGCTACAAGATCTTCGACGACCATCGCAAGAAAGAGGTCGAGAAGGTGAAGTCCGCGCCGGTCGTCATCGACGACCGGATCCGCGGCAAGGTCGAGCGGCAGGAGGACGAGGATTTCGTGATCTTTCGCTCGGACGGCAACCCCGTGTTCCATTTCGTGAACGTCGTCGACGACATCGAGATGAAGGTCTCGCACATCATCCGCGGCGAGGACCATCTGTCCAACACGAGCAAACACGTGCGGCTCTACGAGGGCTTCGGCGTCACCGCGCCGGTATTCGCCCACATACCGCTCATCCTGAAATCGCCCGAGATGGGTCAGGGCAAGATGTCGAAGCGCGACAAGGGAGCCCTGATCGAGGAATACCAGCAGCGCTTCTTCCTGCCTGAGGCGCTCGTCAATTACCTCTCGCTGCTCGGCTGGAATCCCGGCGACGACCGCGAGAAGATGCCGATCGCCGACATCATCAAATTGTTCGACCTGCCCGGCGTGAACCAGTCCAACGCCAAGTTCGACGGCAAGAAGCTCGCGAACATGAACATGACCTACCTGCTCGAGCAGCCGGCCGACCGGTTCCTCGAGCTGGCCGGGACGTATTTCCGGTGGAAGAACGACGCGAACGTGACCGCGGCGCCGGTGGACTATTTCAAGACCGTCATGCTGCTCGCTCAGCCGAAGATCAAGTCCATCGACGACCTCGGCGCCTACACGGTTTATTTCTTCACGGACGATTTCCCGATCGACGCCAAGGTGAAGGAGAAGGTGATGGCCAAGGGCGACCCGAAGGCCCGGCTGACCGAGCTGATCGCCGCGATTCCGGAGATGGATTTCGCGGAAGATGCGGCCATCGAGGCCGCCATCAAGTCACTCGCCGAGGGCAAAGGCCTCGGTTTCGGCGACTACCAGGCCGTCGCCCGCCTCGCGGTCTCCGGCACGAACGCCGGCCCGAGCATCACGAGCATCTTCCGCGTGCTGGGGAAGGAGCGGGTGACGCAGCGGCTGCAGAAGCTGCTGGCGTCGGTCTGAGCGCTAAGCGCATCAAGTTAGAGCCCCACTGCGAAAGATTGGATGATCTTCTGCAACTCGGGTTCGGCAATCCGCAGATATGATTCCGGAAGCGTAATCAGCATTCCGTAGCCGTATTTTCCGTTGGTCGCGAACACCTGGTAGCCCTTCATCTTGGTTGAAGGGTTGGCGAAATCCATGATCAGGGCGTCGCATCCGTGGAGAGTGGCTTTGTGTGCTTCGCCTAATGTCCAAGGTCTGTTTTTCTCTTTCGCGGTCTGCTTGAGCTCGCGTTCTCCTTTGGCGAGGTCGGTTAGCTCTTCACCATAAAAGCTGACCAACAGCACCTCGCCGCGTGGTCCTATTGAGTAGAGAATGATAGTGCCATCCGGGGGTTCAATGTATCTGTAATCTGCCGGAATGGTGAGTCTGGGTCCGCGTTGTAGTCTTATCGGAGTATCTGAAGTGACGCCCTTGGCCTGCTTGAATTGCTCTTTCAGTTCTTCCTGTGTCGGCGTGCGCAAGACAGCCACTGCCGCCTTGGGTGGCGGACCCTCAACAATATCGATGAGCAGGTAAACCCCGTGGTATAGGACCAGAATGGCAGCTATAGGGAGTAACCAGGGTCTGGCGGTTCTCTTTTCGACCGATTTGCCATAGTCGTAGGCCAGATACCCGAAAATCAGGACAAAAAGTCCGTGGTCTAATAAACTGCCGATGTAGGCCCCCATGTCCGGAAGCTATTTCGCCCAGGTGTCCTTCAGCGTGATCGTGCGGTTGAAGATGAGCTTGGCCGGAGTGGAGTCCTTGGCGTCGAGGCTGAAGTAGCCGAGGCGCTCGAACTGGTAGCGGTCTTCCAGCTTCGCCGTGGCGAGGGAGGCCTCGAGCTTGGCGGTGACGACCTCGAGGGACTTCGGGTTCACAACCTTCAGAAAATCCTCCTCGGCGGCGGGCTCGGCGACGGTGAACAGGCGGTCGTAGAGGCGGACCTCGGCATCGATGCACTTGCTCGCGCTGACCCAGTGGATGGTGCCCTTGACCTTCTTGTCGGCGTTGGGCTGGCCGTGGCGGGTGTCGAGCTGGGCCGTGCAGCGGATCTCGGTGATGGCGCCGCTGGCGTCCTTCACGAGCTCGTCGCACTTGATGATGCAGGCGTATTTGAGGCGCACCTCGCCGCCCGGCTTCAGGCGGAAGTATTTCGGCGGCGGCACCTCGGCGAAGTCGTCGGTCTCGATGAACACCTCGCGGGTCAGCGCGATCGGGCGCGTCGTCGGGTTCTCGTCCTGCGGGTTGTTGGTCGCCGCGCATTCGACCGTCTCGCCTGCGGCGATGTTGGTGAGGACGAGCTTGATCGGCTTGAGGACGGCCAGGCGGCGGGCGGCGCTAGTGTTGAGTTCGCCGCGCACGGCGTTCTCGAAGACGGCGGCCTCGGTGAGGGAATCGAACTTGGTGACGCCGACCCCGGTGACAAAGGCGCGGAGTGCGCTCGCCGGGACGCCGCGGCGGCGCAGGCCGGACAGCGTCGGCATGCGCGGGTCGTCCCAGCCGGTCACGACCTTCTCGGTGACGAGGGTCAGCAGCTTGCGCTTGGAGACGAGCGTGTAGGCGAGGTTGAGCTTCGCGAACTCGTATTGGTGCGGCAGGGCGCGCGGCAGGCCGAGGCTTTCCAAGACCCAGTCGTAGAGCGGGCGGTGGTCGACGAACTCGAGCGTGCAGATGGAGTGCGTGATGCCCTCGAGGTAGTCGCTCAGGCAGTGGGCGTAGTCGTAGAGCGGGTAGAGGCACCACTTGTCGCCGGCGTGGTGGTGGGCGACGTGGCGGATGCGGTAGAGCAGGGGGTCGCGCAGCCACATGTTGGGCGAGGCCATGTCGATCTTGCTGCGCAGTGACCGGGCGCCGTCGGGAAACTCGCCGGCCTTCATCCGCGTGAACAGGTCGAGGTTCTCCGCGACGCTGCGGTGCCGGAACGGCGAATTCTTGCCCGGCGTGTCGGGCGAGCCGCGGTATTTCTCGGTGTCCTCGGGGCTCAGGTCGCAGACGTAGGCCTTGCCGCGCTTGATGAGCTCGACGGCGTAGTCGTAGAGCTGGTC
>DAORVZ010000352.1:0-3182 GCA_035434005.1 Lacunisphaera sp. | reverse complement strand
GGGCGCCTGACCGGAAGGGTGGCAGAGTCGTCTATCGCGGCGGTCTTGAAAACCGCTGAACCGCAAGGCTCCGGGGGTTCGAATCCCTCCCCTTCCGCCATTTTGGCATGAAACTGCGCAGCTATCCCTACACCCTTGAGCTCAAGCACGCGTTCAACATCGCGAACCACTCCCGCACCACCACGCCCGCCGTGCTGGTCGAGGTCGAGCAGGATGGCATCACCGGCTACGGCGAGGCCGCCATGCCGCCCTACCTCGGCGAGGATCAGGCCACGGCGGCCGCCTTCCTCGGCAAGCTCGACCTCGGGCGCTTCACCGACCCGTTCCAGCTTGAGGAAATCCTCCCCACCATCGACGCCCTCGCACCGGGCAACACCGCCGCCAAGGCCGCCGTGGACATCGCCCTGCACGACTGGATCGGAAAAAAACTCGGCGCCCCGTGGCACCGGATCTGGGGCCTCGACCCCGCCAAGACGCCCGTCACCTCCTTCACCATCGGTCTCGATACGGCCGAGGTCGTGCGCCAAAAGACCCGCGAGGCGGCGCCTTACAAGATCATCAAGGTGAAGCTCGGCCGCGACACCGACCGCATGATGATCGAGACCATCCGCTCCGTCACCGCCACGCCCATCACCGTCGACGCCAACCAAGGCTGGACCGACCGCAACGAGGCCCTCAAAAAAATCGAATGGCTTGCCACCCAGGGCGTGCTCTTCATCGAGCAGCCGATGCCCAAGGCTCAGCTCGACGACACCGCCTGGCTCCGCGAACGCAGTCCCCTGCCCCTGATCGCCGACGAAAGCTGCCAGCGCCTCGCCGATGTGGCGCGCCTGCGCGGCGTCTTCGACGGCATCAATATCAAGCTCATGAAATGCACCGGGCTGCGCGAAGCCCGCGCGATGATCACGCTCGCCCGCGCCCTCGGATTGAAGGTGATGCTCGGCTGCATGACCGAAACCTCCGTCGCCATCTCCGCCGCCGCGCAACTGTCCCCGCTCGCTGACTGGGCCGACCTCGACGGCGCCGTGTTGATCCGCAACGACCCCTTCGACGGCGCCACCATCGTGGACGGCAAGGTGACCTTGAACCATCGCCCCGGCATCGGCGCGGTGAAGCGCTGACCGTGCCGTAAAAGGCTGGTTGCCCCGCCCGTGGATTCCGCCAATTTACCGGCATGAGTTTGCCCTGCGGTTGCCTCTCCGCCCGGCGCCTGGTCGCCACCCTCGTCCTGCCCTGCGGCCTGTGGGCCCAGCCTGCGGCCCCCGGCCCCGTGCTGCAACTGCCCACTTACACGGTGACGGGTGAGCGCGAGCTCCCCCCGCCGGAGCGCTGGCTATATGCGCGCATCCCCGGTTTCGAGGTTCTCTCCAACGCCTCGGCCGCCAAGACCAAGGACCTGCTCGGCGAATTCCAACGCTTCACCCATGCCCTGAATCTCGTGTGGCCCGGCCTGGTTCCGCCCTCGGCCGCGCCGGCGTCCCTCATCCTGTGCGGCAGCGGCGACAAGTTCGGCGCCTTCCTGCCAACCGCCTCCGGTAGCGAACGTGCCATGGCCAGCATCACACTCCGTTCGCGCGACCAGGCGGCCATCGCGCTTGACCTGCAGACCACGGTGCTCGATCTCCCCACCAGCGAGGGCCCCGCCCCGGTGGTTGTGGACGCCGACGGCAACGCCGACGGTTCCAATCTGAACCCCGGTATCGCGGTGGATGCCTACCGGCAGTTGAACCGGGAATATATCCGCTACCTGCTCACCGGGCGCGAATCGCCCGCGCCGGCGTGGTTTGCCGAGGGCCTGGCGCAGCTCTTCATGGCGATGGACGTGACCGAGACCACCATCACGCTGGGCAAGCTGGCCGACCCCAATCTCCGAACCGAGCCGATGGCCCGGGGTCGCGCCGCGCCCGAGGAAGACCGCGACTTCAACGCCGCGCTGGCCACAAGCGTGCTGATTCCGATGGCGGAGATGCTCACCGTCTCCACTGATTCCACCGAAGCGAAAAATCCGCTCGGTCGGGTCTGGGCCAAGCAGTGTTACGCCTTCGTCCACTGGGGCCTGTATGGCGACGACGGCGCGCATCAGAAGGATTTTTTCATCTTCCTCGCCCGGCTTGGGAGCGAACCGCTGAGCGAGTCCCTGTTCGAGGCCTGCTTCAAGGCGGACTACCGGGAAATGCTCTCGACGCTGCGCGGCTACATCCAGGTTACCCGGCACAAGGTGGCGGGGATTAAGGCGGACAAGGGCCAGAAAATCCCCGAACCACCGCCGGTCGCCGTGCGCGAAGCGACCCAGGCCGAAGTGGGACGAGTGGTGGGCGATGCGCTGCTTTTGGCCGGACATCCGGCCGAGGCCCGCGCGGTCTATGTCACGGCCTACCGGCGCGGTGAACGCGACCCCGCCCTCCTCGCGGCCCTCGGCCTGGCGGAACTCGCCGCTGGCGACCGCCCGCGCGCGCAGTCCCTCCTGCAGGCCGCCCTGACCGGTCGCACCTTGCGACCCCGAGCCGGCCTAGAGCTCGCCCGCCTGCGCTTGACCGACGCCCTCGCCCAACCGCAAGCCGACCACGGCAAACTCAGCGCCGCTCAGACCAGTCACGCCATGGAACCCTTGCTGGCTGCACCCAGCCAACCGACCCCGCCGCCGGAAAGCTTCGAGCTGATGGCGGATATCTGGGCGCACAGCGCCACGCCGCCCTCAGCCACCGACCTGGCCGCCATCGAGCAGGGCGTGCGCCTATTCCCGCGACAGACTGAACTCGTCTACCGCGCCGCCGAGCTGCGCGCCCACAATGGCTACCCTCGCGAAGCTCACGGCCTCGTGCGCCTGGGTCTGCGCCTCGCCTTGGATGCCCCCACCCGCGCTCGATTCGAAAAGCTGCTGGCGGCTTTGCCCCCGGAACCTCCCGCCCCAGCGAAACCCTGATCCACCCATGCCACCACTCACCCTGCGCGAGAAAATCGGCCAGCTGCTGATGATCGGATTCCGCGGCGCCACCCCGCCGGAATGCGATCTCATCATCCGTGACATCCGCGATCACAGCATCGGCGGCGTCATCCTGTTCGACGTCGACATGACGACGACCATTGATTCGGGCAAACCGGGGCGCCGCAACATCGCGTCACCCGCGCAGGTCCGCGCGCTGCTCGCGCATCTGCAGGCGCAGGCCCGGATTCCCCTGCTC
>DAORVZ010000351.1:0-3197 GCA_035434005.1 Lacunisphaera sp. | reverse complement strand
TTGATGCCCCTCACCGACAAGACCATCCTCGCCCAGGCCCGCCTATGCCTCGCCATCGAGCAGGAAGCGCTGGCGGCCACCGCGAAGGTGCTGGACCGGGACTTCGTCGCCGTGGTGCGGGCGGTCGATGCGGCCGTCGCCACCGGCCACAAGGTGATTTTCTCCGGCGTGGGCAAAAACGCGCACATCGCCGAAAAGCTCACCGGCACGCTCAACAGCATCGGCGTCCCCTCGTGTTTCCTCGACCCGACGCAGGCGCTGCACGGCGACCTCGGGCTGTGCGCCGCCGGCGATCTGGCCATCCTGCTCAGCAACAGCGGCGCCACCAGCGAGATGCTCCGGCTGCTGCCCTTGTTTGAGAAGTTCGATCTCGAGACCGTCGCTCTCACTGGCGCCCCCGCCAGTGAGCTGGCCCGCGGCGCGGACTATCGGCTCATCTATTCGGCGCCGCGAGAAGCCTGCCCCCTCGCCCTCGCCCCCACCGCCAGCACCACCGCCGCCCTCGCCCTTGGTGACGCTCTCGCCATGGTGCTGCTGGAAAGCCGCGGGCTAACCCGCGAGGACTTTGCCCGCTACCACCCGGCCGGCACGCTCGGCATGACGCTCCTGCTCCGCGTGAAGGACATCATGCGCACCGGCGATGCTTGCCCTGTGCTGAAGGAAGCCAAAACCACCGTGCAAGCCGCCATTTTCGCCATGACCAAGGCCAAAGCCGGCGCCGTCGCACTCGTGGACAGCAAGGGCCGACTGAGCGGCATCTTCACCGACGGCGACCTGCGCCGCAGCGCCCTCAGCGGCGGTGCGGATTTCCTCAGAAAGCCGGTCGGCGATTTCATGACCCGAGGCGGCAAGACCGTGCCGGCCGAAGCTCTGGCCGTGGAGGCCCTGAAGATTTTCCAGCAGTTCAAGATCTCGGACCTTTTCGCGCAAGACGCCAAGGGCCGCCCCACCGGCTACATCGACGTGCAGGACCTGCCGAAACTGAAGATACTCTGACGCCCCGCATTATAGCGGCCAGACGAAGCCGTTATAGCCATCCCGCCGGCCGGTTCCGGATTGCAGCCGGGAGCCAGCTGTCTTCTCCTGCTTGGTGCATGAACTTTCGCATTGAAACGGACACGATGGGCGAGGTGCAGGTGCCCGCCGACAAATATTGGGGCGCCCAGACCGAGCGCTCCCGCAACAATTTCCGCATCGGCCCCGAGGCCAGCATGCCGCGCGAGATCATCCACGCGTTCGCCGTGCTCAAGAAAGCCGCCGCGCTGGCCAACCACGAGCTCGGCGTGCTCCCCGCCGAAAAGCGCGACCTCATCGCCCGCGTATGCGACGAGATCTCGGCCGGCCAACTCGACGACCAGTTCCCCCTTGTCATCTGGCAGACCGGCTCCGGCACCCAGAGCAACATGAACGCCAACGAGGTCATCGCCAACCGCGCTCATGTCCTCACCGGCGGGAAGCTGACCGACGCGAAGAAGGCGCTGAACCCGAACGACGACGTGAACAAGTCGCAGTCGTCCAACGACACCTTCCCCACCGCGATGCATATCGCGGCCTACGAGGTCGCCGTCACGGTCACCCTGCCAGGCCTCCAGCGCCTGCGCGACAGCCTGGCCGGGAAATCCGTCGCCTTCGCCCAGATCGTGAAGACCGGCCGCACTCATTTCATGGACGCCACGCCGCTTACGCTCGGCCAGGAGTTCAGCGGCTACGTGCAGCAGATCGACAACGGCATGCGGGCCATCCGCAACGCCCTCGAGATGATCCGCGAGCTAGCGCTCGGCGGCACGGCAGTCGGCACCGGGCTCAACACGCCCGCGGGCTACGACGTGCTGGTGGCGAAGAAGATCGCCGAACTCACCGGCCGGCCCTTTGTCACCGCCCCGAACAAGTTCGAGGCGCTGGCCGCGCACGACGCGATGGTCGAACTCTCCGGCGCCCTCAAACGCGCCGCCGTGTCGCTGATGAAAATCGCCAACGACATCCGCATGCTCAGCTCCGGCCCGCGCTCCGGCATCGGCGAACTCATCATCCCGGACAATGAACCCGGCTCCTCCATCATGCCCGGCAAGGTCAACCCGACCCAGCCCGAGGCGCTGACCATGGTCTGCGCGCAGGTCATGGGCAACGACGTCACCGTTGGCATCGGCGGCGCCACCGGCCACTTCGAGCTGAATGTCTTCAAGCCCGTTATCGCCGCCAACGTGCTGCAAAGCGCCCGGTTGATCGGCGACGCCTGCGTGTCGTTCGCCGACAGGTGCGCCGACGGCATCGAGGCGAACAAGCCCATCCTCCAGCGCCACCTAGAGAACTCGCTGATGCTCGTCACCGCCCTCAATCCCCACATCGGCTACGCCAAGTCGGCCGAGATCGCGAAGAAGGCGCACAAGGAAAACACGACCCTGAAGGCCGCCGCCATCAAGCTCGGCCATCTCACCGCAGAGCAATTTGATGCCTGGGTGCGGCCGGAAGACATGACTGGTTCACTCAAGGCGTAAAAAAGCCCGCCAGCTGGCGGGCTTAGCAGGGCACACAACCCGATTAGAAGCGGAACGCCACGATCTGCGGCATCGGGGTGCCAAATGCGTCAACCTCACGGTTCAAACGCGAGCTGCGGTCAGTGGGCTCGGCATCCCCAAGACGCCGCGCCAGGCGTTCACGCACAACAGCCGGAGGGGCTGGCTCCGGGTTGAATTGCCGACCATCATATCGGGCCAGCAGCCGATTGCGCCGCGAAAGCGAATTGGGCACGGAAGCAAGCTCATCGTTGCTGGCAACAGTCGCCGCACGCACCAGCGGATTCAGGCGGTTGCCAAGAACTTCCTGCCCAAAATCAGCCTCGGTCGCGCCGAGCCCGTTGTAGTTGTCCGCCAACAAGCGGGTGGAAGGTCTCTCAGTCCCGTCCGATCCCATCAACCGGGGCATCAACTCGGCATTCTCGGCCGGTCGCTCTGCCGTCACCGGTGAATCCGCCACCAAGTCGCCTGCCACCGCAGAGACGGCTTCACTGCGATTGATCAAAGGAGAAGTGACCGGCACAACCGGCACTGCGGCCTCACGCCCTATCACACCCGGTGAGCCTGTCGCCGACAGATCTAGCTGCGCCACCTGAGTCGGGGCGTAATATTTCACGGAAACCAAGGTAAAGGCGAGTATGGCGGTGGCCCCAACCGGCAGATAAGCTCGCCGGGTGATTAACC
>DAORVZ010000350.1:0-3199 GCA_035434005.1 Lacunisphaera sp. | reverse complement strand
CCGAGGGCTTTTTAGAGCGATTAAATTGAGATGTAGCCGGGGTCGCTGACCCCGGCCCGATTCGGTGCCTCTCAGCCACATTCGCCCGGGGTCAACGACCCCAGCTACAGAATTTCTGAAACCGCTGTAGCGACCCTGCTCAGACCAGCAGCAGGGCGGGTTTCTCGAGGAGTTCCTTGAGGGCTCCCAGATACTGGGCGCCGACGGCGCCGTCGAAGACGCGGTGGTCGCAGCTCAGCGTGACGGTCAGCGTCTGCCCGGGGACGATCGCACCGTTCCTGACGACGGGCTTGGCGACCGTCGTGCCGACGGCGAGGATGGCGGAGTTGGGCGGGTTGATGATGGCGGTGAATTTCGGGATGCCCATCATGCCGAGGTTGGAGACGCAGAAGGTGCCGCCGGTGTATTCGTTCGGGGCGAGTTTCTTGTCCTTGGCCTTTTTGCCGAGGGCCTTGGCCTCGGTGCTGATCTGGAAGACGCTCTTCAGGTGGCAGTCGCGGACGACAGGGGTGATGAGGCCGTCCTCGAGGGCGACGGCGAAGGCGACGTGCGCGGCGCCGTGGTAGCGGATGGCCGTGCCTTCCCATGAGCTGTTGACGGCGGGCACGCGGCGCAGGGCCTCGGCGCTGGCCTTGAGCACGAAGTCGTTCACGGAGAGCTTCACGCCGTCCTTCTCGAGGCCGGTGTTGAGCTGGGCGCGGATGGCGAGCAGGGGCTCGGCGTCGATCTCGATGTCGAGGTAGATGTAGGGGATGGTCGTCGTGGACTCGACCATGCGCTTGGCGATGACGGCGCGCATGGTGGAGACCGGAACCGTCCGATCCTGCTGGATCGGGCCCTTGGCAGCCAAAGCGCCGCCAGTGAATGCTGAAGGCTGAGAGCTGGCAGCTGAGGGCTTGTTCAGCAGGGCGGGGTTCGCGACGGCGGCGAGGACGTCGGCCTTGACGATGCGGCCGTGCGGGCCGGAGCCGGTGAGGCGCGTGGCGTCGATCTTCTGGTCGGTGGCGAGTTTCTTCGCGAGGGGAGAGATGCGGAGACGCGCATCACCCTCCTTCGCCAAGGCTACGGAGGGTTCGTCCTGCGGCTTTGCCGCAGGCGAAGAGGCGACAGGCGCAGGAGGGGCGACCGGAGCAGGGGCGACCGGCGCGGGGGCAGACTGCGGCGGGGTCGCCGCAGCTCCAGGGGCGGCTTTCGGGGCGGGGGTCGAACCGCCGATGTCGGGGGCGGCTTCGCCGGCCTTGCCGATGGCGCAGAGGGGAGCGCCGATGGCGACTTGGGCGCCGGCCGGCGAGTAGATCTTGAGCAACGTGCCGGCGAAGAAGGATTCGAGTTCCATCGTCGCCTTGTCGGTCTCGACCTCGGCGAGCATGTCGCCGACCTTGACGGCGTCGCCTTCCTTGCGGAGCCACTTGACCAGCGTGCCCACCGTCATGGTGTCGCTGAGTTTGGGCATTTCGATGATGTCGGGCATGGGAGTGGAAGAAGTAGTGGGCAGCGAGTAGCGGGTAGTGAGTAGCTCGCTGCGCGGGTTTTTAGTGGGTGAGAGTGGGAGGGGGATTCTGAGGCAAGTGGTGGGCGACTTTCGGAGCCAGATGCTCGCTACACGCTGCCCGCTACTTCATTTCAGCGTCTCGAGGGCGGCCTGGTAGATGCGGTCGACGTTGGGGAGCTGGAGTTTTTCGAGCGGCATGGAATAGATGGCGGGGGAGTCGATCGAGGTGAGGCGCTTGACGGGGGCGTCGAGGTAGTCGAAGGCCTTGTCGGAGATGATGGCGGCGACCATGGCGCCGACGGAGCAGAAGGGCTTGGACTCCTCGACGTAGAGGGCGCGGTTGGTTTTCTTGACGGAGTTCAGGATCGTCTCCTCGTCAAGCGGGCGGATGGAGCGGAGGTCGACGACCTCGGCGGAGATGTTGTGCTTCTCCTGGAGGAGGTCGGCGGCCTTGAGGGCCATCTGGATGGCGCGGCCGTGGCCGATGATGGAGAGGTCCTTGCCCGCGCGCAGAATGTTGGCCTTGCCGAGCGGGACGAGGTATTCGCCGTCGGGGACCTCCATGGACTCGCCGTAGAGGATGGTGTTTTCCATGAACATGACCGGGTCGTTGTCGCGGATGGCGGACTTCATGAGGCCCTTGGCGTCGTAGGCGTTGGAGGGGACGACGACCTTGATGCCCGGGTGGTAGGCGGCGATGGACTCGGGGGTGTGGGAGTGGGTGGCGCCGACGTTGGTGCCGCCGTTGGCGGGGCCGCGGAGGACGATCGGGCAGTTGATCAGGCCGCCGGACATGTAGCGGATGTTGGCCGCGTTGTTGAAGATCTGGTCGAAGGCGACGGTGTAGAAGCTGAAGAACATCAGCTCCATGACGGGGCGCAGGCCGAGCATGGCGGCGCCGACACCCATGCCGATGAAGCCGGCCTCGGAGATCGGGGTGTCGACGATGCGCTGGGGGCCGTATTTGGCCAACATGCCTTCGGAGACCTTGTAGGCGCCGTTGAATTGGGCGACTTCCTCGCCCATGAGGACGACGTTCGGGTCGCGTTCGATTTCCTCGGACATGGCGTGCCGGAGGGCTTCGCGGTAGGTGATGACGGGCATGGGAAAGAAAAGTAGAGAGTAGCGAGTAGCGGGTAGTGAGTAGGTGGCGGGGCTCAGCTGAAGAAGAGGGTGCCGTGGGACTTGCGGTCGGCGGGATTGTCGGCCTCCCAATAGACGTCCTTCTGGATGTCCTCGACGGTGGGGAAGGGGCTGGCCTCGGCGAACTGGGCGGAGGTCTCGGCCTCGGCGCGGGCGGCTTCCTCGATCTTGGCGATGAGTTCCTCGGTGAGGACTTTCTCTGCGAGCAGCGCGTTCTGGCAGAACATGAGGGGGTCCTTGGTCGCCTTGTAGGCCTCGATTTCCTGCTTGCCGCGGTAGGTGGTGTCGGGATCGGCGACGGAGTGGCCGCGGTAGCGGTAGGTGCGGATCTCGAGGACGGAGGGCAGGGACTTCTCGTGGGCGAGCTTGAGGGCGGCGGCGACCTTGTCGCGGACTTCGAGGACGTCGTGGCCGTTCTCGATGATGTCCCAGTTCATGCCGTAGCCCTCGGCGCGCTGGGCGAGGCTCGGGCCGGCGGAGGAGCGTTCCTGGCTGGTGCCCATCGAGTAGCCGTTGTTCTCGATGATAAAGAGGACGGGCAGCGACATGAGCGCCGCGAGGTTG
>DAORVZ010000349.1:0-3210 GCA_035434005.1 Lacunisphaera sp. | reverse complement strand
CTCCTGGGCCTCGGGGGCATGGCGATGCTCGCCACCGTGGCCTATTCCTAGGCGCGGCCGCGCGCCCGGCCCGCTCATGCCGCTGTCCACCCTTCTGGCCCGGCTCCGCCGCCTCTGGACCCATGACATCTGGGCGGCCGGCCTGATCCGCGACCGCTCCCTGCAGAGCCGGGGCTATGCCTTTCTGCGCGTCGTCTCCATCACGCTTTCCGGCCTGCACGAGATGCATGTGGCCATCCGCGCCGCCGCCCTGAGCTTCAACTCCCTGCTCGCACTCGGCCCGCTCGTGGCCATCGCCGTCCTCATCTCGGGCTTCGCCCTCGGCAACCAGGACCCCGCCTTCGCCGCCCAGGGACTCAATCGCGTCATCAGCTTCATCGCGCCGCAGGTCGCCCAATACGATCAGGCGACCGATCCGACGGCTGCGGCCGCTCCGGCCGCCACTCCCGAGATGCTGCAGCTCCTCAACAACTTCATCAGCAACTCCCGTTCCGGCACCGCCGGGCTGATCGGCATCCTCACCCTGTTCCTCATCGTGATCGGCCTGTTCACGACGATTGAAAACACCTTCAATGACATCTGGGGCGTGCGCCGCGGCCGCAGCCTGCTCGCCCGCATCGTCTACTACTGGAGCGTCATCACCCTCGGCGCCCTGCTCTTCTTCACTTCGCTCACGCTGCTTTCCGCCGGCGCATTCCTGAACGTCTTCTTCGAGAAGATCCCCCTCGGCGCGCAGCTCAAGAGCCTGTTCGTCTGGATGCTGCCCTCCGGCTCGGTCCTCTTGCTCGTGTTCATCCTGACCCTGTTCTACCGGATCGTGCCGCACACCCGCGTGCGCTGGCGCGCCGCGCTACTCGGCGCGGTCATCGTCACCGGCCTGCTCTTCCTCAACAACTACCTCGCCTTTCTCTACTTCAAGCGCGTCGTTCTCTCCAAGAGCCTCTACGGATCGGTCAGCATCATGCCCATCCTGATGATCGGCCTCTACGTTTTCTGGTTCTTCGTGCTGGTCGGCGGGCAGATCACCTACGCCGTGCAGAACGTCCGCTACCGCAGCAGCCAGACCGCCTGGCAGAGCCTTAACCACGCCACCCGCGAAAGCATGTCGCTCGTCGTGCTCCTGCTCATTGCCCGCCGCTTCAAGGTCGCCGCCCCGGCCTATTCTGTCAGCGAGCTGGCCGCCCTCATCCGGGTGCCCTCGCAGATCCTCAACGAGAGCCTCAACCGCCTCAGCGATCTCCGGTTCATAGCGGAGCTCCCGCCGGCCGAAGGGGCTGACCCCAACGATTTCCGCTACCAGCCAGCCCGCCCGCTCGACCAGATCACGCTGGAGGAATTCCGGCGCGAGTTTGAGAACTACGGCGAGGCCCCCACCGCCGGCCTGCTCGACAACGTGGATCCGGTGCTCGCCTTCTACCACCGCCGGCTGGCCGAGGCTCTGCCCTCCGCCCTCGGCGGCCGGACACTCGACGAACTCATCGCCGACCTGCAACCCAGCCAGACCTACGCCCCTTTCCCAGTGAAAGGGCAGGCCTGACACCAGAGCCAGGCCGGCTGTTGCCTGCACCGCCGGCGAACAGGCGCCGAGTGCGGCCTCCGCCGTGAAGCAATGTCCGCCGGTCGACCGGTAGTAGACCCCGGCGAGAGCCAGGGGCGGTCGACAGGTTCCCGCCAGTGCTCAGCGTGGGCTCGAATCATCCGGGGCGTCGGGTGATCGGGTGAGACGACCGGCAATGACTTCACGTCCGGCCTTGCTGATGGTGTAGAGGAGGTGGGGGTCGCGCGGATCCCAGCTGAAAGCCTGGCCCTGTGCGCTGATCGGGATAGTCGCCACCCATTTCAAGGTCGGGCCGGCTGCGGGCATCGCGAGAACATAGAGGGCTGTGTCGTCGTGCCCGGTGACATACAAAAACCCACCCGGGCCAAAGGCGCCGCCTGAGACGCTGAAACCATGCACCGCGAGCTTTAGCGTGAGGTCGGCCGGAAAAGCCCAGCCACCCGTCTGCCGCCAGTCATCGTCAAACTCAACCAGGCGCGTCCACTCTGCCCCACGACCGGGTTCCGCCCCCTTGCCTGTGTAATGGACGAAGCACGCGATCCAACGGCCGTTGCGCCGGTCGAGCCAGGTGAAGGAACCGTCGGCCCGGCCGAAACTGTGGCTCCCGACATGTTGCAGCGTCGCCGTGTCCCAGATTTCGACCGAGCTGAGATTGGGCACACCGGGGTAGTTGGAGTGCGCACAGTAGAGCCGGCCCGCCTGCACAATCCCCGCGTTGAGATGCGTGAGCGGCTGGCCCGGCGGACATTCCCAGGCCGCGACCCGCACGCCGGTGTCCTTCCGATATTTGCCGATGGCGTGGTTGGAAATAACGTAGAGAAATTCATCGTCCGCCGCCACGCCCTGCCGGGCCTCGGGCGCAGGGAAGCGACGAATGTCGGCATACCGCCAGCCGCCAGCCGAAGGGATCGATGGGGCGTTCGCAGCCACTGATTCGGCGGCGGCCAGCGGCGAACAGACCAGGCCTAGCACCAGAATAAGCACGGATGTATTGCGATTTTTCATGGAAAGGAACAGGAGGGAAATATAGTCGCGGTCAGCCAATGCCCGCGCTCAAGGGGCCTCCGGGCGGGAGACCGCGGGCGAGGCGCAGCGGCGCGCCAGCGTAAGTCCCAGAAAGCCACCTATGATGAGCGCCGCGCCGACCAGGATCAGTCCATTATCATAACCGCCGGTTCGATCCCTGATGTGGCCCATGATGGGCGGCAGGCCGACGCCGGCGATGTTCGCCACAGCGTTGATCAGCGCAATGGCGCCTGCGGCGGCCGCACCTCCGGCCAGATACTCGGTGGTGACCGCCCAAAACACAGGAGTGACCGCCCAATTCAGGCCCACCGCAAGCAACAGCAGACAATAGGTGGCCACCATATCGCCAGCGTAGATGCTGGCGATTAGCAGGACGCCGGAGATCAACAACGGCAGGCCGAGGTGCAGGCGGCGCTCATGCCGCGCATCGGAATGGCGGCTGTTCAAATACATCAACACACAAGCCAGCAGGAACGGCAGGGCCGAAAGCAGGCTGACGACGAAATTGGATTCACCTGAAAGTTTCTTCAGGATCTGCGGCAGAAACAAAGTCACGCCGATCGTGCCAAAAGCCTGCAGCAGCCAGAACAGGCTGAGCAGCCACACCCTGCTGTCGGTAAACGCGC
>DAORVZ010000348.1:0-3218 GCA_035434005.1 Lacunisphaera sp. | reverse complement strand
CGAGTTCCAGGGCACGCTGCTGCTCGTGAGCCATGACCGTGAATTTTTGGACGAGGTCGTGACGAGCACGCTGGTGTTCGAGGGCGACGGCCGGCTCGGCGACTACGTCGGCGGCTACACCGACTGGCAGAACGAGAAGAAGAAAATGGCGGGTAGGGCGCAGCGGCCCGCTGCGCCGGAGCGGACAACCGGGCCGGTCGTCCCTACCGCCAAGACAGTCCGCAAACTTTCCGGCAAGGAGCAGAAAGAGCTCGAGGCCCTTCCCGCCCGGATCGAGGCGCTCGAGCAGGAGCAGGCCGAGCTCACGGCGAAGCTGGGCGACCCGGCCTTCTATAAAAAGGAAGCCGCGAAGTTCGCGGAGGTGAAGAAGCGCCTCGAAATCGTGGAGCGGGAGCACGCCACGGCGTTTGCCCGCTGGGAAGAGCTGGAGGCGGCGAAGTGAGCGAAGGGGCGTGGCTTGACCACGCCCGTCTCGGGCGCGCACAAGGCGCGCCCCTACATCGCTGACGCGCCGCAAGTTGGAAACAAGTTGCGCGGTCGTAACCCCTCCGGGCTCGACTGCCGGAGTCGGGTGCGCTTTGCTGCCGGCGATTCACCCGTTTGCCCCTTCGGGCTAAAACTCAACTCCGCACACACATGGCCTTGATTCTCTTTTTCACGGTGCTCGCGATTGTCGCGCTAGGCGCCTCCTTCGTCCTCACGCTGCCAGCCGCCGGTCGCGGCGCGCTGGTGGTGCTCGCGTTCTCGCTGTTCGGCTTCGGACTCGTCGTCGGTTCGTCGGTCGTCATCGATCAGGACGAGGTCGGCATCGTGCACAAACAATTCTTCGGCAAACCGCTGCCGACAGGCCAGATCATCGCCCGCGACGGAGAGATGGGCCCGCAGGCCGAGATCCTCGGACCCGGCTGGCACTTCGGCTACTATCCCTTCACCTATCAGGTCCGCATTGACCGTGTGATCACGGTGCCGTCCGGCCAGGTCGGCTTCGTCACGGCGCGCGACGGCCAGCCGCTGCCGGAGAACGAGATGTTCGCGCCGGCCTGGGACAGTGCCCAGGACATGCTTAATCCCACGACCTTCCTCGCCAAGGGTGGCCGCCGCGGCCCGCAGACGACGATCCTCACGCCCGGCACCTACCGCTACAACACGGCGCTCCACGAGGTCACCACCATCCCCGCGATGCAGGTCGCGGCCGGCACGGTGGTTGTCATCAAGAGCAACTCCGGCAAGCGCTGGACCGCCGCCGACGGCCGGGGCGACCTGGTCAACGGCGTGCCGCTGGTTCCGCGCGATCACATCGGCGTGTGGGCGGATCCGCTCACACCCGGTGGTTATTACCTGAACACGAACGCCTACGTGCCCACGGCGGTGAAGACCACGCAGCGCACCTACACATACCAAGCGGCGAATTACACCAAGCCCGCCCCGGCCGCGCCCGCCGCGCGGGCCATGGCCAAGGTCTCTGCCGCCGCCTCCGCTGGCGGCGGCAACGATGAGTGGTCCGTCTCCGTCCGCTCGAAGGACGGTTTCTCGTTTCCGGTGGACGTGCGCGTCGCTTGTGCGGTGGAGGCCAAGAACGCGCCATACCTCGTCGCCCTGCTCGGCAATCCCGACGCCGTCGTGCAGGACGAGCAGGAAGATGAGAAGCTCGAGGTGCTCGAGGCCCGCATCATCCTGCCCTCCATCCGTGCCATCTTCCGCAACGTGGCCGAGACGATGAACGCCCTGGAATTCGTCAACCGCCGGAGCGAGATCGAGGCGCTCGTCGCGCAGCGCGTCACCACCGAGCTCGCGCGTTACCGCGTGAGCTGCGACGGCGTCTACGTCGGCAACATCCACCTCGACGCCACACCGGCCGGCCAGCAGCTCCTCGCCACGCAGACCGACCGCGAAGTCGCGCTGAACCAGCAGAAACTCTACGACCAGCAGAAGCAGGCGGAGGAATCCCGCGCCAAGTTCGTGCGTGCGCAGGAGGAGGCCGAGCAGCAGCGCCAGCTCGCCGCTGCGGAATACAAGGTCCGCGTCGAGGGTGAGAACGCCAAGTCGCAGGTCGCCCGCGCCAAGGGCGAGGCCGAGTCCCAGATCATCATCGGCGAGGGCCGGGCCAAGGCCTACAAGCTGCTGGTCGAGACGCTCGGCCAGTCGCAGGTCGCCCAGCTCGAGCTCCTCAAGCTCGTGGTCGAGGGCAAGGTGCAGATCACGCCGCAGGTGATGGTCAACGGCAGTGGCAGCGGCGGCACGACGGACGCCCTCATGGGCACCATCCTCCGTCAGGCTGTCCCCGCTCCCGCCAAATAAACCTTTACCGGAGAAATATTCCCATGCGCCTGCTCATGTTTGTTTCCGCCCTCGGCATCCTCATCAGCATCGCGGTGCTCATCATGGTCCTCATCAAGGCCAAGAAGGACGAGACGCCGCCGAAGATCCGGCCCGGCAAGTCCGAGGAGTGATGCCGTTGGCCTTGTTGTGGGAGCGACCTTGGTCGCGACGGTCGCGTGCAAGCACGCTCCCACAGGCCCGATCCAAGACTGCGTCCGCTCCGCATCTTGGGCCAACGCGGCCAGAAAAAAGCCCCGGCGCGGTGGCCGGGGCTGGGTCAAGCGAGCGAAGGTGCGCGCTCAGGACTTGGCGGGCACCGGCAGCTTGAACTCCTGCAGGAGGGCCGTGACCTTGCCCTCGATGTCCGCCTTCGGGTCGTGGGGGTTCAGGCCGTTGTGGCGCACCGTGCCGTCCGGCGCTATGATGGCGACGTGCGGGATGCCCCGGACCACGTAGTCGGGGTTGAAGACCTGCTCCTCGCTGAAGACGACGTCCCAGGTCATTTCCTTGGCCTTCATGAATTCGGGCATGAGGCCCATTTCCTTCTGCTCGTCACCCTTGGTGTCGATGCGCGGGCCCATGTTGGCCACGAAGCCCTGGATGCTCGTCACGCCGAGGATGGTGACGGGCGAGCCCTTGAAATGGGCGACTTCCGCGCGGACCTTGGGGAAGGAGGCGATGCAGGGGCCGCACCACGTGGCCCAGTAGTCGAGCACGACGACCTGGCCCTTGAGGTCGGCAAGAGTCTTGAGGCCGGGCTTGGACGACCACTTGAAATGCAACTGCGGAGCGGGAGCGCCGATCAGCGCTGCGGATTTGGCCTTCTCTTCATCCGCCTTGGCTTTGGCCTTGGCCTTGGCTTCGGTGGTCAGGCTTTGCAGAGTGCGTTCGGCCTGGGT
>DAORVZ010000347.1:0-3220 GCA_035434005.1 Lacunisphaera sp. | reverse complement strand
TCTCGCTCAACATCCCCGATTTCTCGCGCTACGCCCACACCCAGCGCGACCAGGTCGTCGGCCAGGCCCTCGGGCTGCCCATGACCATGGCGCTTTATTCCTTCATCGGGGTCGCCGTGACCTCGGCCACCACGATCATCTATGGCCAGACCATCTGGGATCCCGTCGATGTGCTCACGCGCTTCAAGAATCCCGTCGTGCTCCTCGTCGCGATGGTCGCGCTCTGTATCGCCACGCTGGCCACCAACATCGCCGCCAATGTCGTGAGCCCCGCCAATGACTTCGCGCACCTCGCGCCGCGCAAGATCTCGTTCCGCCTCGGCGGCCTCCTCACCGGGGTCATCGGCATCCTGATGATGCCGTGGAAGCTCGTCGCCGATCCTTCCGGCTACATCTTCACCTGGCTCATCGGTTACAGCGCGCTGCTCGGTCCCATCGGTGGCACCATGATCGCCGACTACTTCGTCTGCCGCGGCCGGAAGCTCGACCTCAAGGCGCTCTACGACCCGCACGGTGAGCACAGCTACACCAACGGTTTCAGCACCGTCGCGCTCATCGCCCTGATCCTGGCCGTGATGCCGGCACTGCCGGGCTTCCTCGCCCAGGTGCGCCTGATCGACAGCACCGGCCTGCCGCCTTTCCTGCTCGGACTCTACAACTACGCGTGGTTCGCCGGCTTCGGCATTGCCTTCGCCGTCTACGTCACGCTCCGCAAGCTTGCTCCCCACAGCTAAAACTCCGTCACTTTCCCCATGAAGACCATCCCGCTTCCGCCCACCAGCCACACGCCCGCCCCCTACGCAGGCCCCGCGCTCGATCAGGTGCTTGCCCAGCGCAAGCAGTTCCTCAACCCCGGCCTCTTTCTCTACTACAAGCAGCCCATCATGATCGTGGAGGGCAAAATGCAGTATGTGTGGGACTCCACCGGCAAACGCTACCTCGACGGCCTCGGCGGCATCGTGACGGTCAGCGTCGGTCACTGTCACCCGCACATCCTGAAGGCGATGAACGAGCAGAACAAGGCGCTGCAACATTCGACCACCATCTACCTCAACCCGAACATCGGTGCCTTTGCCGAGAAACTCGCGTCGAAGCTCCCTGGCGACCTCAAGGTCTGCTACTTCGTCAACTCCGGCTCCGAGGCCAACGACCTCGCCCTGCTCATGGCACGCCTCTCCACGGGCAACTACGACGTCATCGCCCTGCGCAACGCCTACCACGGCGGCAGCCCCTCCTCGATGGGCCTCACGGCGCACAGCAACTGGAAATTCAACACGCCGCACAGCTTCGGCGTGCATCATGCCGTCGCGCCCTACCCCTACCGCGGACACTTCGGTTACGATGACCCCGACGCCGGCCGCAAATACGCCGAGGACGTCAAGCAAGTGATCGACTACACCACGCCAGGCAAGGTCGCGGCCTTCATCGCTGAGTCCATCCAGGGTGTCGGCGGCTTTGTCGAGTTCCCGCAAGGCTACCTCAAGCACGCCTATGAGCACGTGCGTGCCGCCGGCGGTGTGTGCATCGCCGACGAGGTGCAGACCGGCTTCGGACGGACCGGCACGCATTACTGGGGCTTCGAGACGCAGGGCGTCATCCCTGACATCGTCACGATGGCCAAGGGTATCGGCAACGGCGCGCCGCTCGCCGCCGTCGTCACCACACCGAAGATCGCCGCCGTCATGGCGCAGAAGGTCCACTTCAACACCTTTGGCGGCAACCCTGTCGTCTCGTCCATCGGCCAGGCCGTTCTTGAGGTCATCGACAACGAGAAGACGCAGGCCAACTGCCTAGAGCTCGGGCATTACATCCTCGCCGGCCTGAACAAGCTGAAGGCGAAACACGCCATCATCGGCGACGTCCGCGGCCGCGGCCTGATGCTCGGCATTGAATTCGTGAAGGATCGCGCCACCAAGGAGCCGAACAAGGAAGCCTGCGCCCAGGCGGTCGAGAACGCCCGCGAGCTCGGCTTGCTCCTCGGCAAGGGCGGCCTGTGGGGCCAGACCATCCGCTTCGCGCCGCCAATGAACATCACGAAGGCCGACGCCGACTTTCTGCTCGCCGTCCTCGACGAGGCGATCGGCGCCGTGCCGGCCTGACCGCCACGCCTCAGGGTATCTTGAGCGACATGCCGGCTTTCAGGTCGGACTCGCTTTTCATCACGCCACGGTTGGCGGCGTAGATGTCCCGCCACTTCGCGCGGTTGCCGTAGTATTGCTGGGAAATTTTGGAGAGCGTGTCGCCGGGCTGCACGGTGTGGCGGCGGGCCGCCGGCGAAGGCTTGACCGACGACGGGGCCGGAGTCTGGGGCGCGGCGACAGTCCGGGCCGGCGGCTTGGCGGGAGTGCGCGCTGTCTCGGGGACCGGGCGCGTGCGGACGGTGGGCAACGTCTCCAGGGTAAAATTGAGGCCCGGTGCCGCCGTCTCGGCGGAGGCGGCCGCGCTATTGGGCTCGGTCACCGCTGCGGCGTTGCGGCCGGCCTTCACATCGGCCAGCTCCTGCTTGAGCGCCTCGTTCTCCTGCTTGAGCTTGTCCAGGGTGGCCACGAGATCGACCCGTTGCAGTTGGTTCTCCAGGGGTTGCGCCGGCAAAGTGCGCGCAAACTCCCGCGTCGCCGCATCAATGCGCTGCCGGACCAGCGGGGCCTGCGGGCTGTTGGGCCGGAGCGCGAGGTATTTCTTGAAATGGTAGATGGCCGAAAGTGGATCATTGATATGCTGCGCATAGAGCAGGCCGGTCTCCAGATGGGATTCCGCCGCATCGTCGCCCCTCTTTTCGATGACCTTCAAAAAAGCCGAAAGCGCCTCTTGCCGGCGCCCGCTTTTGAGCAACGCCTGCCCCTCACGATAGCCCGGCTCGTCCAGCTCGGCCGCCGTCCGCACCCGATCACCGTCCGTGCAACCCGCCAGTGCCAGCACCGCGATGCCCAGCAAGGGACGCAGCCGACGGATCAAATTGAGAAGGAGACGTGACACGGGTGGAAATGATTTGAACGAGAATGCGCGACCGCTAGGTTTGTCCCAGCGTTCTGCCAACACAAGTTTTTGATGCCCATCACCGACAAGACTATCCTGGCCTCCGCCCGCCAATGTCTCGCCATCGAGCAGGAAGCTCTGACGGCCACCGCAAAGATGCTGGACCGGGACTTCGTCGCCGTGGTGCGGGCGGTCGAGGCGGCGATCGCCACCGGCCACAAGGTGATTTTCTCCGGCGTGGGCA
>DAORVZ010000346.1:0-3220 GCA_035434005.1 Lacunisphaera sp. | reverse complement strand
CGGCTTCCTCCCCGGCACGCTGGAGGAAAAGATGAAGCCCTGGCTGCAGCCCTATCACGACGCACTCGAGGTGCTCATGCCCTCGAAGCCGCAGAAGGAGGCCCAGTTCGCCGCCAAGAAAACCGGCAAGAAAAAGAAGAAGCGCGACGACGCCATGGCCATGATGACCACGCCGCAGCCTTCGCACAACAGCCACCACCATGGCGGCGGGCCCGTGGTGAAACCCTACGAGCGCCTCATCAGCACCGGCGTGGTCGAGATCGAGGCGCTGTGCTTCATCCGGGGTCGTTCCATCGCCCGCCGGTTCTTCATCCTCGACGAGGCCCAGCAGCTGACACCCCACGAGGTGAAGACCGTCATCACCCGCATCGCCGAGAGCTCCAAGCTCGTGCTAATCGGCGACCCGGCACAGATTGACAACCCCTACGTGGATTCCCGCAGCAACGGCCTCGTCTACTGCCACAACCGGATGAAAGGACACGCGCTGGCCGCGCACGTGAAGCTGTCGAAGGGCGAGCGCTCGAAGCTCGCCGAACTCGCCGCCGACCTGCTCTGACCGGGCACCACGGCGGTCGCCGTGGCTCCAGCGCTGGAGCGCGGGCGAGCCCGCCCGCGAGTCGCATTCTCGGCTTGCGGCCCGCCCGTCCCGCCGGAAACTGGCCGCTTGTGGAGAAAGTGACGTCGCACCCGAAACCGGTTCCGGCTGAAGCGGACCATCCGGAGTTACTGCTGGCCCAGCGGGAGCTCCGTCACCTCCACAGCACCATCCAGGCGCTGCGGAGCGAGTTGGAACGCGTGCAGGCTGCGCGGGATGAGGCGGTCCAGGCCGCCGTGGCGACTACCCAGGACGAAGCGCGCCAGCTTCGCACCACGGTGGCCACGCTCCGTGATGAACTGCAGGCTCTGGAAGCGAGCAAAGCGGAAGCCGTGCAAGCCGCCGTTGCCGCCGGTCATGACGACGCGCGCCAGTTGCAGGGCGCCGTGCAAAAACTGCGCGACGAAATGGAGCGCCTCCGCCAGGAGCACGCCGAGCTGATGGAGAAGCATGCGCGGGCGAGCCAGGATGAGCAGCGCCAGCTCCGCGGCACCATCGCCGGCTTGCGCGAACAATTGGAGCAATCCCATGCCAGCTAAACGCCAAGCCAAACCAGCCGCCTCCGGCCAAGCCCAGGGCCGCGAGAGCATCGGCACACTGCGCGCCCGGTTGCGACGGACCGAGATGCTGATCCGGCTTTCGCAGCGGGTCTCCATGATAGACAACCTCGACGACCTGCTTACCACACTCGTCGAACTCACCGCCAACGAGACCAATGCCGAGCGTGGGACGCTGTTCCTGAACGATCCCGCGTCGAACGAGCTCTACTCGCGCGCTGCGCAGGGCACCTTCAATCGCGAGATCCGCCTGCTCAATAACTCGGGTGTCGCCGGCGCCGTTTTCCAGAGTGGCGAGGGCCTGATCATCCACGATCCCTACCAGGACAAGCGCTTCAACGACGAGATCGACCGCAAGACCGGCTTCGTCACCAAGTCCATCCTGTGCGCCCCGATCAAGACCGCGCGCGGCGAGGTCATCGGCGTGGTGCAGACCCTGAACAAGCGCGCCGGCCGCTTCACCACCGAGGATCTCGATCTGCTCGCGGCGATGGCCACGCAGGCCTCCGTCGCCCTGCAGAGTTCGCAGTTCATCGAGAAGATGAAGAAGACGCGCCAGCAGGAGATGGAGTTCCTCGACCTCGTGGCCGACATCACCAGCTCGCTCGACCTTTCCGTGCTGCTCCGCCGGGTGATGAGCGAGGCCACCCGCATGCTCAAGGCCGACCGCTCGACGCTCTTCCTCAACAACGAGAAGACCAACGAACTTTGGTCCGAGGTGGGCGAGGGGCTCAACGCCGTGCAGATCAAGCTGCCCAACACCGCCGGCATCGCCGGCGCGGTGTTCCAGGCGGTCAAGACCATCAATATCCCGCACGCCTACGCCGATCTGCGCTTCAATCCCGCCTTCGACAAGAAGACCGGCTATTTCACCCGTTCAATCCTCTGTGTGCCGGTGGTCAACAAGCATGGCAAATGCATCGGCGTCACCCAGGCGCTGAACAAGCGCGGCGGCCCCTTCACTGCCGAGGATGAGGCGCGCCTCAAGGCCTTTACGGCGCAGGTCTCCATCGCCCTGGAGAATGCCAAGCTCTTCGACGACGTGCAGAACATGAAGAACTACAACCAGTCGATGCTGGAGAGCATGTCGAACGGCGTCATCACCCTCACCGAGGACGGACGGATCCACACCTGCAACGCCGCCGGCTACCGCATTTTCAAGGCTCGAGAGGCCGACGTGCTTGGCAAGAGCGCCGCCGAGTTCTTCACCGGGGGCAACACGTGGCTGGTGGACCGGCTCAAAGCACTTGAGGCCCCGGGTGCCAAGCCCGACGTGATGATGGACGCCGCCATGGAAGCCCGGGGAGAGAAGCTCAGCGTCAACCTCACCCTCCAGCAACTCATCAGTTTGAAGGGCAAGCGCGTGGGCACCCTGCTGATGATCGAGAACATCAGCAGCGAGAAGCGCATGAAATCCACCATGGCCCGCTACATGGATCCGGGCCTGGCCGACCAGTTGCTCGCGGCCGGCGGCGAGGCGCTCGGGGGCCAGAGTGTTGAAGCGACGATGCTGTTCTCCGACATCCGCGCGTTCACCACGCTCACCGAGGAACTCGGCGCGCAGGGCACCGTCGCCCTGCTCAACGAATATTTCACCCTCATGGTGCAGTGCATCACCGACGAGGGCGGCATGCTCGACAAGTTCATCGGCGATGCGATCATGGCCGAGTTCGGTATCCCGGTGGCGCACGGCGACGACCCTGACCGCGCCATGCGCGCGGCGATCAAGATGATCACCGAATTGCGCGCGCTCAACCAGCGCCGCGCGGCGCGCGGCCAGAAGCCGGTGCTCATGGGCGTCGGCCTCAACACCGACAAGGTGGTTTCTGGCAACATCGGCTCGCCGAAGCGCATGGATTACACCGTCATCGGCGACGGGGTAAACCTTGCCTCGCGATTGGAGAGCGCGTGCAAGGAATACTCCGCGCAGATCCTCTGCTCCGAGGGCACCTACCGGAAGCTCAAGGGCACCTACCGGATGCGGGAGGTCGACAAGGTGATCGTGAAGGGCAAGACCGAGCCGGTGGGGGTCTACGAGGTGCTGGATTACCACACGGAGGAAACCTTT
>DAORVZ010000345.1:0-3226 GCA_035434005.1 Lacunisphaera sp. | reverse complement strand
GCCATCGCCGCGGCGGGAGCCAGGCCTTCCTTTTGCAACAGGATATCCAGCTGTCGGGCGCGAATGCCGGCCAGGTAGCGCGACATCGTGCTGTGGGCGGTCACCTGCTCGCGGTAGAGGTCGACATATTCCAGACCGGCCAGCCGGTAGACGGCGAGGTTGGCGTGGTTCATCGGGATGAACCCGACGGCATCCTTGAAGATCGTGAAGGTGATCAACCCCAGCACGATGATCGAGACCGCGGCGTTGCCTTGGAATACGTATTTGACGAACTGGTCGCCGGTCATCCCGAAGAACCAGCCGCGCCGCTTGCGCAGCAGCCCCTCGCAGGTGGCCAGTCGGGGCAGCGGTGATTTTTCAGTGGTGGCGGACATGATAGCAGGAGGAACGCAGCATCGGTGTGGCCACTGGGGCCGGTCAACCGGGGCAGGTTACGGTTGCGTTACAAAAGAGGCCGCCCGCAGTCCCGGCATGGGCTGCGGGCGGCAGTGGACACGCTTTTCGCGTCAGCTCAGTTCAACACGCGGACCGGGACGAAGCCGACCTTGCGGACGATCTTCTGACCCTCGTCACTGAGTGTGAACTCGACAAACTTGGCCGCCTCCCCGGCCGGCTCGCCGTTCGTGTAGTAGAATGTCGGCCGGGCGTAGGAATACTTCTTCGCGATGACGGACTCCTCGCTGGGCAGGGCGCCGTCGATGGAGACGGTCTTGATGCCCGGATCATGGAGATAGGCGAGACCCACGTAACCGATGCCGTTGGCATTCTTTGCCACCTCGGCGGCGATCTGCTCATTGCCAGCCATCTTCTGGGAGGAGGAAGCGTAGTCGCGCTTCTTCATGGCGAGCTCCTTGAAGTCGGCGTAGGTGCCGGAGGAGGTGTTGCGGGTGTAGATCGATATCTTGTCCGGCGCGCCGCCGACCTGCGACCAGTCGGTGATGTCACCGGCGAAGATTTGCTCGACCTGGCGCTTGGTCAGGGCGGAGAGCGGGTTGCCCTGGTTCACAATCACGCCGATGCCGTCGAAGGCGACGATGATGGGCTTCAGGGAGACGCCTTTGGCGGTGGCTGCGGAGACCTCGGTGGGCTTGGCACGGCGGCTCGACATGCCGATCTGGGCCGTGCTGTCAATGATGGCGGAGATGCCCGTGGTCGAGCCCTCGGCGGCGATCTCAAAGGCCACACCGACATGGCGTGACTTGTAGTCCTCGGCGAGCATGGGCACGAGCTTGGCGCCAAGCGTGTCGGAACCCTTGATGACGAGCTTTTGCGCGGAGGCCAGGGTGACGGCACTCAGAGCTGTGAGCAGAAGGATGGTGTATTTCATGGAATGGATGGATGGAGGATTAGAATTTCACCACGAGGTCCAGTTGGAGGATCTGTGAGTGGTCGAGGTTGGAGACCGCGCTGGTCTGGGTCTCGCGCCGGTCGGTCGTATGGAAGTAGGTCGCGTTGAAGCTGGCGAAGTCCGTCAGGTTGTAGGCGGCAGCGAGCTTGAAGCCCTCCTGGTTGAGCCGGCCGAAGGCCCAGTCGGAGTCGCTCAGATTCACATCGAGGGAACCGGTGCCGAGGCTGCGGTAGTCCAGCTTGACGCTGTAGTCGCCCTGCACTTTGCCGGTGCCGAAGTTGTAGCCGACACCCGCGAGCCAGGCGACGGCGTCCTTCGGCTGGCCGGCCAGGCCGTAGACCTTGCGCACGCGGCGTTGGGCCTCAAGATTGTAGGCGAAATCCCAGTAGAATTTCAGCGAGGTGCCGGCACCGGCGACGTTCATCCAATTTACCTCGCCGGGCATTGTGAAGACGGCGAGGCCGTCGGTGGTGCCGGTGAAGGGAGTCTCGTTGTCAAGGCCGCTGAGCGTCGAGTCGTTGTAGATCATGAAACCCGGCGCGATAACGAGGCTGTTGACGACGTTGCCGATGGCATCCTTGCCGAACCAATGGGTGTAGACCGCCTGCTGGGCAAAGAGCCAGGCGTCACGACCAGCGCGGCCGATGCCTGTCTCGTTGTTGTCATCCATCAGCAACTGGCTGGCGCGGAACTCAAGGGTGTCCTTAGTCCCGAGGAATTGCGTGTAGATCTCAGTGGCGCCCTGCGGATTGATGTCGCCGTCCCAGACCATGTCGGTCGTGTAGAAAGGGTTCTTCTGTTTGCCACCCAGAAACATCCAGTTGAGGTTCGGGCGCCACGACACATAGGCGCGGGCCAGGTAGATATTGTAGTCGTTGTTGCCGTTCTCGAGGGTCTGGTTGCCCGAATCGGCAGCGGACGCAGTCTCGAGTGCGAAGCCGGCGCCCCAGCCTTTCTGCATCAGCGCGTCTCCGTTGAATCGAAAACGAAAACGCTCGCGCGTGCGCTCGTTGGAGACGGTGCCGTTCTGCGGCGCCTGGGTCTCGACCTGGTGCCGGAGACGCACATCGCCGCTCAGTTTGAATTCCGTCAGGTGCGAGCCGAGGTTCAGCTTGCCGGCCGAGGAATTGGCGGCGAAATCCTTGGTCAGCTCGGATCGGAGATCCTCCCCCTCTTGGTCGGTGATGAGGCCCTTGCGGACGAGTATGTCGATCAGCGGGCCGCTGTCTTGAGCGAAGGCGATGCCAGCACAGAGAAGCGCGGTCGCCAGCGCGAGCAGTTTGGATTTGCAGTGGAACATGTTTGGACGGTCTGGGTTGTCGTTGATTAGCGTCCGGCGTAGGGCACCGAAACGTGGGTGCACTCTAAGCTGCGCGTGTTACGGTCTCGTGACGTCGAAGTGACAAACGCGGCAAATGGCCGGCCTATCGGGCCGTTGTTCCCCTTATCCACTCCTTCTCTCGATTTCTGCCCGACAGGCGGGAACGAGGAAGCCCAGCCTCAGCTCGTGCGCCAGGGGGCTTGCGTGTCGCCGCGCTTCTCGGCCCCGCGGCCCTCGAGCAGTGCCAGCAACAGATCATTCTTCACCAAGATGCCTGCCAATCGACCCTGGGCGGATTCCACCACCGGCAAAGTCTGGCCGGCGTGCTGCGCAAAGACTCGCAACGCCTCAGCCAATGGGGCGCGCAACGCCACCGGGGGCACATCGTCCCGCAGCAAATCACCGGCGATGACGTGCGCCGCGACCGCAGGATCATTCAAGTAGGGCTTGATGTCGTGCAGGGAGATGGCCCCGGCGAAATCCCCTTCGGGAGTCGACACGTAGATCTCCTCGTGCCGGGTGTGCAGGAAGCGGATGGGGGAGGCGGCCAGGCCGGC
>DAORVZ010000344.1:277-3239 GCA_035434005.1 Lacunisphaera sp. | reverse complement strand
TGGCGCGCTTGGCGATGATGATGCTGACCTCACCGGTCAGGCCGGGCTTGAGGTCGTGGCCTTCGGGCAGGGAAATGTCGAGGAACACCGTGTAACGCTGCGTGGTGGCGTCGGCGGAGGGCAGGATCTTGGAAATGACCGCATTGTATTGGTTGGCGCCGTAGGTGAGGAAGCGCACCGAGGCTTTCTGACCCAGCTTGATGTCGGCAAACTTCTCCTCGCTGATCTTGGCCTCGACGGTGCGGCCGACGGAGATGATGGTGGCGATGGGGGAATTGCTCCCGATGAGGTCGCCGGCCCGGGCGGCGACAGTCGTGACGATGCCATCGGAGGGGGCGATGATAAGCATCTTGCCCCTTTCACGCAGCTTGGTGCTGAGCAGGTTCTCGTTGGTCTGCAGCGCCAGCCGCAGGTTCACCTCGTCGAGTTCCATCCGCTGCACGATCTGCTGGTGGAGCCGGCGTGCCTTCTCAAAGTCGGTGGCGGAAATGACGCCGGCCTTGGCCTGCCGCTCCAGGTTGGCGAGAGTGTCCTGGGAGTTGAGCACTTCGGGGCGGAGCAGCGAGCCGAGCTCGACCTTGCGGCGGGCGGCCGTGATCTCGTTCCGGATGCGCTCGATGTCGAGATCGACGTCGCCGGTGTCGATCTGCACGAGCACGTCGTCCTTGTGGACGCGCTTGCCGACATCGAGCTCGGTGGAGCTGACGCGGCCGCCGACCTCACTTTTAAGCTCGATGGCAAATTCGGCCTTCACCTCGACGGTGCCGGGCACCGTGCGCACGGCGGTGCCGGTGGTGGCGAGGGCGACGTAGACCACGGGGCGCAAGGCATAAGTCATCGCCCAGCCTGCGCCGATGACCAAGGCCACGGCCAAGGCGAGGCGGAGCATCCAGCTTGCTTTCTTCGGGGCGGCACTCATCGGGAGGCGGGCAGGTAGGCCGTCACAGGGTCACCGGCGATGGTCCCAAGGAAGTCACCGGTGCGGCTCAGGAAATCCATCCGTCCGTAGTAGGCGGCGATCTCGGCATCATACAAGGCCAGGCGGGCCTGGCTGACATCGGCATCGGACACCGCACCGCGCTTGAAATCGTCCTCGCGGGCCTTGAGGGTGTTTTCCGAGGCGGTGAGCCCGCGGTCGGAGATCACCATGCGCCGGGCGGCGAAGTTGACCAGCTTGACTTGGGTCTGCGCCTGCTGGGTCAGCCGCTCGGTCAACTGCTGATAATCGTTCTGCATCTGGCGGCGCCGGGCGAGCTCGTTGCGGGTCGCGGCCTGCGCCGCCAGGCCGTCGAAGATGGTCCAGGTCGCGGTAAAGCCGCCGAAGAGGGAGTTGACCCGGTATTTCTGGCCCACGTTCAGGGTGTAGCTCTGCTCGTCCTGGCTGGCTCCGAGGGAGAGGCTGAACTTCGGCAGCAGGCGAGTCTTCACGTTGGCGTAGCTCAGTTGCTGGTTCTCCATCAGCTTGCGCGCGGTGATCGCCTCAACCGAGGGTAGTTCCTTCTGTCCAAGGTAGCTGGCGAGCAGCCGTTCGAAGGCGGTGGTGTCGTAGCCGGCCGCGGGCACGGCGGCGGGGATTTCCTCATCTTGCAGCGGAGGCCGGCCGGCCATCCGGGCCACGGAAGCCTTGAGCATCTCGTAGTCGTATTGCACCTGCTCGGTCGCGATCTGGGCTTGTTCGGCCGCGAGACGGATGGCGGCAATCTGCAGCTCTGAGATGTCCTTCTTGGCCAGGCGTTCTTCCGATTGTTGCAGCTGGCGCTGCAGGAAGTTCAGGTTGTAGACCGCGCGCTCGACGGTTTTCTTCTGGATAATGAGGCGCAGGTAGTCGCTGCGCAGGCTCTGCGCCAGGAAGCGGTAGCCGTCGCGATACTGGCCTTGGGCGATGGCCGCCTGGATTTCCCCCATGCGGGCGCTATTTCGCCGCTCGCCCCAGAAGAAGAGAGGCTGGTTGAGGGTGAAATTGTAGCCGATCTTGGTCACGTCCAAGCGGCCCGGTAGATCGGCCCGCGCGTCCTTGGCCTCGTAATAATTGGCCCAGCCTCCGACGTTGGGCAGCAGGTTGGCGCGGGCGGCGATCCGGTTGTTCTCGGCAATCTCCAGATCCAACGCCCGGTTGAGCATCTGCGGGGATTGCTGCACGGCCGCGCGCAGGAGTTGCTCCAACCCGGGCAGGAACCGCTCCGGCAATGCCAGTTGGGCGACCTCATCCGCGACCGACCGGGTGAGGCAAAGAAGGGGCAGCAGGAGGGCCAGTCGTAGGGATTTCATAATGCGCGGCATGAGCGGACAAGCCGCCGCAAAGCCGGTGCCATGGCAATCAGTAAATTCTCATCCGCCCAAGGGAGGATTTACTCCGCACGCCTGTAATAACCTTTACTTGAACCGGGTCTCCGGACTTTAACCATTCCCTTGATGCTACGCCGTTTCTTGCCGTTTGCCGCCGATCTGTGGACGCACCGCGAGCTGCTCTGGCAGTTCACGCTGCGCAATGTCGAGTTGCGCCACAAAGGCAGCCACTTGGGCCTCATTTGGTCGTTCCTGAACCCGCTCCTGATGCTGGGCCTCTATGTGCTGGTCTTCGGCTATATCTTCAACGGCAGTTTCGGCATCCTGCCCGACGAGACCCGGCTCGAATACGCGCTGGGCATCTTTCTCGGCCTGACCCTGTTTCACTTTATTGCCGAGGTAATCGGTAACGCACCTGCCATCATCGTGGGGAACCCGAACTTCGTAAAGAAAGTGGTCTTCCCCTTGGAGATACTGCCTGCGGCCAGCGTCGGCGCCGCCCTGGTCCATCTTCTGATCAGCCTGATGCTTGCGCTGGTGGGCATGCTCGTGTCGGGCACCCCCCTGCACGTGACCCTGCTCTGGCTGCCGGTGATCATCGCCCCGCTGGGGCTGCTCGCCCTTGGGCTGAGCTGGCTCATCGCCGCGCTGGGCGTGTTCTTGCGGGATATCGGGC
>DAORVZ010000344.1:0-267 GCA_035434005.1 Lacunisphaera sp. | reverse complement strand
CAATTCCTCTCCATGGCCCTGATGTGGGCCAGCGCCGTGTTCTTCTCCGCCGAGAAATATCCGGAAGCCTGGCCCTGGCTGCGGCTCAACCCCCTGCTGCTCGCCATCCAGCTCGTGCGCGATGCCGCCTTGTGGGCGCGCCCGCTCAACAACCATCACTTGGCCTATCTATACATTGTCAGCTTCTTGGTCTGCGTAGGCGGCCATCAAGCCTTTCGCCGGATGAAACCGGCCTTTGCCGATGTTCTCTGAGCACAGATCCTCCAC
>DAORVZ010000343.1:0-3241 GCA_035434005.1 Lacunisphaera sp. | reverse complement strand
CGCCAAACGGTGCTCTGTTGGCGATCCCAGCTTCAACTGCATGAGTCCGGCTAAGTGGCGAGTTGGCGGTGAGTTGGGCCGCAAAGGGAGCAGGCACGCCGGCTGCACTAGGGCGGCACACAGTTCAACTAACCAACCAACAAGGAAAATCCTACCATGTATCGCCTCATCCGTTACAACTCGCCCCTCGCCACCTGCGCTGATCGTTCGGCCTGGTCCGGCTTTGACCGTGAATTCAATTCCCTCTTTGCCTCCGCTCTGGCCGATCAGGCATCGGACGCGACGCGCTCCATTCCCGTGAGTGTGCACGAGGACAAGGACAACCTGCAGGTCAGTGCCGAGCTGCCGGGCGTCGAGCGGGCCGACATCAACATCGAGTTGCTGGACGACACGCTCAGCCTCACCGCCACGCGCAAGCACGGCGAACAGGTGACCTCGTTTGCGCGCCGCTTCAGCCTGCCCTATGCGGCGCAGGCCGACAAGGTGACCGCGAGCTACGAGAACGGCATCCTCCGGCTCACCCTGCCCAAGGCGGAAGCCGCGAAGCCGCGCCAGATCGCCATCAACTGAACTCCTTTGGGTAAAACTCCCCGCCAGTGGGGAGCGTGGGTGCAACCGCCGGACGCCACCAAGCGCCCGGCGGTTTTATTTTCCCGCCCGGAAGAATGCGGCGGAATAATAATGGCCGGTCGGGCGACCGTCTGCTAAACTCCCGGCATGATCGCCGCCTTTAATCCCGCCCTGCTGGTGCTGCCGGGCCTGCTCGCGCTGGTGGGACTGTTCATCTGGGCCGCCCGGCGGCACGCGCGCCAAACCCGGGAGTTGCTCCACGGTTTTGCGCAACGTGCCGGCCTGCGCCTCCAGGAAGTGACCGTGCTCGGCTTCAGTTCGGTTCAGTGTCTGGAAGGCGAGCAGGCGGGCCGCGCCATCCGTTACCGAACCTACAAGACCGGCACCGGCAAGTCGCGCACGACCTGGGTCGCCGTGGATGTGCGGGCGCGGATGGCGGGCGGGCTGCAGTTTGAGCTCACGCGGCAAGGTTTCGGCTCGAAGCTCATGGAAATTTTCGGGGTGAAGGAAATTCAGGTAGGCGACCCGGCCTTTGACGCGGCCTGGTTCGTGCGGACGAACCAGCCGGAATTTTTCGCGGCGGCGCTGGTGCCCTCGATCCGCGCCCGGCTCATGGCTGAGCCGGTGGGTCGCTGGGGGGCCTGCTACAAACTGGAGCAGGGGCTCGTCCAATACGTCGAGCAGGAGCGCCTCGCCTCCGCCGAGGTCATCGCGCGGCTGGAGCGGCAGTTGCCGCTGCTCCAGGAACTGGCCGACGTGGCCGAAGTGTTCGCGGGCACCAAGTGAGTGATCAGGTGTAGGGGCGTCGCTTGACGACGCCCGGGCACCGACAAGCGGCGCCCCTACAATAACCGCCTTACTCCGGCTTGCGGTTCTGCGGGATCAGCACCGAGGCGAGGATCGAGGCGGCAAGCACGGTGCCGATGATGCCGAGCGAGATGCGGATATCGATCGGGTAGTAGTGCGACACGATCATCTTGAGGCCCACGAAGCAGAGGATGATGGCGAGGCCGATGTTGAGGTAGCGGAACAGCTGCATGATGCCCGCCACGGCGAAGTAGAGGGAGCGCAGGCCGAGGATCGCAAAGATGTTCGACGTGAAGACGATGAACTCGTTGCGCGTGATCGCGATCACGGCCGGGATCGAGTCGAGGGCGAACATCACGTCGGTCGTCTCGACGATGAGCAGCACAAGGAACATCGGCGTGGCGTGCAGCCGGCCGTCGATGCGGGTGAAGAAGTTGCCGCCCTCGAAGTGGTTCGTGACCGGGATGAACTTGCGCGCCAGCTTCACTGCGGGGTTCTTCTCCGGCTCGAAGCCGTCGGCCTTTTTCGGCAGGGCCAGCTTGATGCCGGTGTAGACGAGGAAGGCGCCGAACACGTAGATGATCCAGTGGAAGCGGTTGATCAGGCTGATGCCGGCGAAGATGAAGACCGCCCGCATCAGGACGGCACCGAGGATGCCCCAGAAGAGCACGCGGTGCTGGTGCTTCGGGTCGACGCGGAAATACTGGAAGATGACGATGAAGACGAAGACGTTGTCCACGCTCAGGCACATCTCGACGATGTAGCCGGTGAAGAACTCGAGCGCCGGCTTGCTGGTCGCCGTGTCCGGCATCTTGAGCGCGATGAGGAGGTTGAAGGCCATCGCCAGGCCGAACCAGACGGCGCACCACGCGAGGGCCTCCTTCAGCGACACGACGTGGGCCTTGCGGTTGAAGACGCCGAGATCCAGCGCGAGCATCAGCGCGACAAAGGCGAGGAAACCGGCCCAGGCCCACCAGGGCATGGTGCTGAACATGGCGAGGACGTTTGGCATGTGGGCGGGCAGTCTGGGCGGGCCGGCTTCCCCGGGGCAAGCGGGGAGTGGGTGGAATGGCGGCGGTTTGTTTCCAGCCGGGGACCCGGCCTGCGAAAACTTTGACAAGCCGGGACCGGGCGGTTGATTGGCGGCAGACCATGAAACTGCTCCGCCACCTGCTGTTTTTCGCCAGCCTCGCCGCCGCCGCGGTCGCGCAGGAAGCCGGGACCCCGGCCGCCGCGACCGGCCCGGACACGGCCACCCAGGCCGCCGCCGCGGTGGCCTCGGGCCAGGCCGCCCCGCGCACGCCGGACTTCCTCGAGCACCTGGTGGACGCCACCCTTGAGATCTTCGATGTCCGGAGCTCGGACAACACGGTCACCCACTACGTCATCGCCGCGCTCTTCCTCGTGGCCGCCCTGCTTGTGCGCCGGGTGATGACCGGGCTGGTCTTCGGCTTGCTGCGGAAGATTTCCGCCCGAACCGAGTCGACCCTTGACGACAAGCTCCTGCCCGCGCTGGAGGCCCCGGCGTCGGCCTTCCTCATGCTGGTCGGCGTCTTTGGGGCGCTGAAGGTGCTGAAGCTGTCCGCCGCGACCGACGAGATGATCGGCTACGGCTCCACCGTGGCGTTCTCACTCGTCGTCTTCTGGGCGCTGCTGCGGGCCTTCGGCGGGCTGCTCGACCACGCTCAGGAACTTGCGCAGGAAAAACAGATGGGCGTGGCGGCGTTCATGCCGTGGATCAAGAAGTCGCTGCTCACGATCTTCGTCGTCTTCGGCGTGCTCATGGTGGTGCAGAGCCTCGGCTTCGACGTGAAGGCGTTGCTCGCCGGTCTCGGCATCGGCGGCCTGGCCTTCGCGCTCGCGG
>DAORVZ010000342.1:0-3243 GCA_035434005.1 Lacunisphaera sp. | reverse complement strand
CGAAGCGGCGGAAGGCGGCGGAAAATTCCGCCAGCTGCGGCGGCGGATTTTCCAGCTGCTCCAGTATGCGAGAATCAAACTCCCGTTTCTCCAGGGCTGCGAGGGCGTTGGTGTAGAGGCTGACGGCGCGGTTCACGCCATCGAGCTGGCGGCCCAACTGGCCAATCATAAACAGCAGCAAATCAGGATTTTTCCGGCCGATTTCGAGAAGCTCGGACCGGCCGATGCGATACAGCTCTGAGCATGTTACGGCCCTGATGGTCGCGGTGCGGGGCAGATCGGCAAGGACGCCAATTTCACCAACTAGCTGCGGGGCGGGAATAGTCGCCAGGGGCACCGAACCGAAGAGCGTTTCAGCGAAGACACTTACGGTGCCTTCCCGCAGATAGAAGGCGGCGTCACTGGCTTCACCCTGCTGCACCAGAGTTTCTCCGGGGTCGAGATAAATTCGGGAAAGCGACTTCAGGACCATCTCCAAGGCTTCAGCATGGAGGTAGCCCGGCTTTAGAGCGCCGAATTCAGCGGTGTCACTCATCGCGGATGCAAGCTTAGTCGGTGATTTTGTTCAAAGCAAAAACTCAACGACCACGCGGTTACCAAGCCCTGCCGGCGCGTAGGCAATGGAACTGGCGAAGTTCCTGACAAGCTGAATGCCAAGGCCGCCAGGCTGGAGCTCATCCAATGGCCGGTCGATGCGTTGGGCCGGCGCATTCACGATATCGAACGGCTTTCCATCATCCTCAATCGTCATGCTGATGCGCTGGGCGCTGGTGCAGATAGTGATCTCCACGTTCAGGGGAGGCAGCTGCACGTCTGACAGATTGCCGCTGCTTTCGGCTCCGCCGTGGCGCACAATATTGGTCAACAATTCTTCCAAGCAAACCTGCAGGGCAAACACCAGCTGTCCGGGAAACTGCTGCTCGGCCGCTATCGCATCCAGCCATTTTGCGGCAGCGGAAATGTCGTCAAGGGTGCCGGTAAATGCCTTGCGCCATGTTCTGGGATGATTCACGTGCTGTTTTTGAACGGCATTCACTTTGCGAAAATTGCCGCTGCCGCATTCATGTCCGGCACGATCTGAATGACGGTATCCACGCCGCTTGTGCGCAGGACTTTTTCCACATTGGGCTGGGGATTGAGAAGCACCATGTCGCCGCCCTTGCTGGCCAGCGTTTTGCAGCTCATGATCAGGGTGCGGATGCCGAGAGAAGCCATGAATGTCACCCGTGACAGATCGATCACGACTTTTTTCTTCTCTTCGGCGATGGCGCTGAATTTCTTGTCGATGGCGATAGCCCCCTGAACGTCCATACGCCCGGACAACAGGACGCTTGTTATCCCATTGTCCATGTCAACAACATCCAAGTTCATAGCATCTTCGGTCACGTTGCATACCACCCTGCGTTGAAACCCCGCACAGGGGTTTCCCCGGCCAAGGTCGAAAACTGAGATCAGAAACTACACCAAATCGAAGGATTGTGACAGTCGCATGAAGCGATATTTCCTGCACTGCCCCGGGTCACCGATCATGGCCTGAGGGCGAAATAGGTGATCAGCAGATAGGTGAGCTGGTGGGCTGTCTGGTCAGCACTCAAGGCCCACCAGAATTGCGACCGGGAAGGGGTCCAGCCGGCCCGGCGCACGACATTCTCCTTGGTGAAATCCACATGATAGTGGATGACAAAATCCACCAGTCCCAGCAATAGTATCGCAGGCGCGGCAAGGCCAAAAGCGGCGAGAACCAGAACCGTTCCCGCACCATGAATGAAGGCATGGAGCAGCCCGAGAAAACGGCCATAATGTCCCTTCGATTCCACCATGGCCAGGGTCTGCAGGGGGCCATCGCAAATGAAGTGTTTGACTTGCAGTGCGGCAACAAGAAAAAGGACGTGCAGGAGCGAAGCGATTTCCATAGCCGCGACTCTAAAGCATGAGATTTCGGAAAAGGAAACCTTTTGTTGAATGGATGCCCGCATAAATTTTCATCCCGGGTTCATCTTCGCTGCGCTTTAACGTAAGCCAACTGAAATCCGGCTTTCCGGGAGACATGACCGCCTGTTGCAAAAGCCAACCTGTGCAGCTAGCGTATTGTGGGAATTCTCGTGGGCCCGTAACTCCAAGGATCGATCATGCGCGCACCGGCATTGGCTTTAGTCGTTTCAACGGTTGTTTCCATAGGCGCAACCCAATCACCGGCCATTGCAGCCGATGCCATTGGCGTAATTACGGCGGCCATTGGCACGCCCACGGCATCAGGCCCGGGCGGCGACCGGAAGCTTGCCGCCGGCGCACCGGTCTATGAGGATGACAAGATCGCCGTCCGGACTGGCAATGCCCAGATCACCCTTGATGATGGCACCCGCCTCGTGGTCGGGCCCGGATCAACGCTGGTGGTGGACCGGTTTCTGATGAAGGGCGGAAATTCCGCCCAAAAAGTGTCAATCAAAGCGCTGCGGGGCACGTTTCGCTTCATAACCGGCAGGAGCGCGAAAGGCGCCTATTCAATCCAGACGGCCAATGCGACGATTGGCATACGCGGCACTGGCTTTGACTTCTGGTCGCGGGCGCAAACCGGCGTTGCGGTGCTTGATGGCTCAGTGAAACTCTGCCGGAACGACAATTGCGTAGATCTGCGCGAGGGCTGCGAAGTGGGCCGGGCCAGCAGCAACGAAACCAGCATCAAGCCAGCCATGATGATAAAGATCACCTAATAGCGGCTCTTGAGTTTGGGCATGCTTTCCATCGTTTCTGAACGACTCCTCGAGGGGAAACTACCACAGGTCGCCGGGTAAAGCGCGAGTTGCGGCCGGCCGCGGATTGCCTCCCGCTTTCGTTGGGCGCGAGACAAAAAACTGCCGTTGTCGGCGTGGGGCGCACATGGTAGATTTGATAGGCTCAAGCGGCAGATGTGCGCTTGCCGGCCTAGCTCAGTTGGTAGAGCAGCTGTTTCGTAAACAGCAGGTCCGGGGTTCGAGTCCCCGGGTCGGCTCCGAGCCAGCCGGATGAGATCCGTGTTCGCGCCGAAGTGGCGAAATGGCAGACGCGCTACGTTCAGGGCGTAGTGGAGCAATCCATGGGAGTTCGAGTCTCCCCTTCGGCACCACGATCTCGTCCGCAACCTTAACAACCGATCGAAGTGACAGGGAAGGACGGTCGCTGGATCTCGCAAGAGGTCTAGAGGAAAGTCCGAGCTGCATAGAGCGAGGGTGCCTGGTGAAAGCCAGGGAGACGCTTTCGGGCGTC
>DAORVZ010000341.1:0-3247 GCA_035434005.1 Lacunisphaera sp. | reverse complement strand
GCGCTACCGCGCCGCGGACCCGGTGCTCGCGGCGATGGTCGCCGGTTATCATTTGGAGGGACCGCACCTGAGCGCGCTGCCGGGTTATCACGGCGCCCATCCGCACGAACTCATGGTGGCGCCGGACCGTGCCGCCTTCGACCGGCTGCAGGTGGCGGCCGGCGGACACATCCGTCTCGTCACGCTCGCCCCGGAGTTGCCGGGTTCGCCTGAATTTATCCGGCATCTCGCGGCCGCGGGCGTGCGCACGGCGATCGGACACTCGAACGCGACCGAGACCGAACTCGACGCGGCCATCGCCGCCGGGCTCACGCTTTGCACCCACCTCGGCAACGGCGTGCCGCTCGAACTGCCGCGGCATGACAACATCATCCAGCGCCTGCTGGCGCGCGACGAACTGACTGCGGTGTTCATCCCCGACGGCCTGCACGTGCCGCCGGGGGTGTTGCGCAACTTCGTCCGGGCGAAGCCGCCGGGGAAGGTTCTCTTCACCACCGACTGCATGGCCGCGGCCGGCGCCGGTCCGGGCCGCTATCGCATCGGCCGGCTGGAGATCGAGGTCGGCGCGGATGGCATCGTGCGCGAGCCCGGGCAGCGCAATTTCGCCGGGTCGGCGCTGACGATGAACCGCGCCGCCGCCAACGCAGCCGCCTGGCTCGCCTGGTCGGAGAAAGCCGTGAGCGCCGCGTGCGGTGCAGACGTTCGTGCCGCGCTCGGGTTGTCGCCTGGTTGACTGGTTGGGTTGGCTCAGCCGAGGAACCACCAGCCGACTGCGCCAGTGACTGCGGTGAGGATGAGCACGCCGCCAGCCAGGCGACGCAGTTCAGGCGATCCGAGGCTTATGGCCAAGCCGGCTTTGAGCAGGCTGTTGCTGATGGCAGCCACGAGGATCGCCTGGGCCGCGAGTGGGAGGGGGATGGAGCCGGCGGCGAGGTTTCTGGCCACGGACAGCGAGATGGCGTCCATGTCGGTCAGGCCGGATATGAAGCTCAGTGGCAGCAGGCCGGTTTGCAGCAGTTCAAGGCTGGCTGCGGCTTTCACCAGCAGCGCGATGCCGGCATAGAGCAGGGCAAATTTCATCGCAGTAAACAGGCTCAGGGGATTGGCGATGGACGGGGTGATCAGGGATTCCTGCCCAGGACGCCGGCGGAACCACAGCCACACCCCATAAGCTACCGCTGGCACCGCCATCAGGGCAAAGGGGGCGATGAGGCGCCAGGCCAACTCGCGGTTGAACACGCCGATGGTGACCAGCACCCGCGGCAGCATCATGCTGCAGGCCGTCACCACAGCCAAGGCGTAGTGGCGGGAGAGGCCGGGGTCCTCGCGACTGCGGCGACTGAAGGCCAGGGTGGTGGCCGTGCTCGAGGCGAGTCCGCCGAGTAGGCTGGTCAGCACCATCCCCGCCGAGGTGCCAAGCAGGCGCATGGCCACGTAGCCCGTGAAACCGAGGCCGGAGATCAGCACGACCATCAGCCAGGTGGATAAAGGATTGAAGGCGCCGAAGGGCCCGAGATCCCGGTTCGGGACCAGCGGCAGGATCACGCCCGTGATGGCGACGAATTGCAGTGTGGCCCGGATGTCCGCGTCGGTGAAGGCCCGGGTCAGCGCGTGGAGGCGGGATTTCAACCCGAGCAGCACGGCAGCAGTGGCGCTGATCAGGATGGCCTCCTGATGGTGGCGCCAGTAGACCAGCACGCCGATGAGCACCGTGAGCAGGGAGGCGGCGAAGGTCGTGCTGCCGCCGGTCGGGGCACCCCATTGGCGCGCGGCGAAATAACCCCCGACAACCGCCACGACCACGGGCAGCACAGCCGGGGAGTATTCCGCGGACAGGAAGGCCGCGACACAGCCCAGCACGCACCAAAAGGTAAAGGTGCGCACGCCGCTGTATTCCGCCAAGGGCGGTTGCTGCACCTGCTCGCTCCATTGCTGGATCAGCCCGATCAGGGCACCGAGGCCGGCACTGGCCATGAGGGCGAGGAGGAAGGGATGCACGCCCCGAAAATGCGCAAATCACGCCCGCCGGCAAGCCGCGCGTGCGGCACTCAATTTCCATTTGCCCCCGATGGGCGAGAGGCCAAGCGTGGGTCATTCCATGAGCGACATCCCTCCGGACATTTCCCACGACCAGTATGCCGTGCGGCTCAAGAAGCTGCAGGACATGCGCACGGCCGGCACCGATCCCTTCCGGGCCAACGCGGCGCAGACACACTTTTCGGGTGAGGCGCTCAAAGCCCACGTGGACGGCGCGGACTACACTGTGCCCGTCAAAGTGGCCGGCCGCCTCGTCGTCATCCGCGACATGGGCAAGAGCCAGTTCGTCAAGATCCTCGACCAGGAAGGCCAACTCCAGCTCTACGTGAAGAAGGACCTCGTGGGCGACGAGGCCTACGCGGCCTTCAAGAAGCTCGACCTCGGCGATATCATTGGCGCCGAGGGCCATCTCTTCAAATCCAAGACAGGCGAGATCACCGTGCGCGTCGACAAATACACGCTCGTCTCCAAGGCGCTGCGCCCGCTGCCCGAGAAGTGGCATGGCCTGTCGGACATGGAGCAGGTCTACCGCCAGCGCTACCTCGACCTCATCGTCAACGAGGAGTCGAGGAAGCGCCTCATGCAGCGCAGCCGCATCGTGGCGAGCATCCGCGCAACGCTGGCGGCCCGGAAGTTTTTCGAGGTCGAGACCCCCGTGCTTGAGGGAGTGGCCGGCGGCGCCGCCGCGCGGCCCTTCACCACGCACCACAATGCGCTGGGCGCGGATTTCTTCCTGCGCATCGCGCTTGAGTTGCGCCTCAAGCGCCTGCTCGTCGGCGGCTACGACCGCGTGTTCGAGATCGGCCGCGTCTTCCGCAACGAGGGCGTGTCCCGCAAGCACAACCCCGAGTTCACCATGCTTGAGGTCTACCAAGCCTACTCGGATTTCCGCGGCATGATGGCGCTGCTCCGGGCCATCTTCGCGGACCTGTGCCGCGACGTCATCGGCGCCACCGAGATCAAGCACGCTGCCAGCGGCCAGTTGATCAACTTTGCCGGCGACTGGCGCGAGGTGCGCTACTACGACCTGATTGACGATGCAGTGGGCTTCAAGCTGAGCGCCGAGCGCTCCGCCCCCGACTACAAGGCGAAGGCCACCGCCGCCGCGTCAAAGCTCGGCCTGGAGGTCCACCCGGGCTGGGAGACGCACGAGATCGTCAACGAGATCTTCGGCAAGAAGATCGAGCCGACGCTCATCCAGCCGACCTTC
>DAORVZ010000340.1:0-3266 GCA_035434005.1 Lacunisphaera sp. | reverse complement strand
ATTCTATCGGCCTTATCGAAACCCGAGGTTGCAAGCAGCGGGGTGGAACTGTGTCTGCGATTGCTGTTCTCTCAGGAAGTTCGGAAGCATTGCATGAGGTGTATCACGTTTGGCTGTAATCTTGCGGCTCGTCTTACGAGACGATGGTTCGTCTTTGCATTGACCGGCATCGCGGTGTCAGGCTCGCGACGCAGCAAACCTAGAGTCTAGAGTTTACCATACCGGCACATGGCCCGAGGTAACGCGGTGAGAAAATGCAAGAGAACTGCCAAGGAGGCATACCGCGTCAAAGCTATCGCAACTGAGCGCTCAAAGAAGCGCTGAAAACAGTATCTCGACAGGATGAAGGGCGGTGCTGACGGTGGCCTCCTTGACTTGGTGGCGCCAGCTGGTGCCGGGGGCGAGGGAGAAAGTCAGAGCCAAGACTCAATATCCCTTGTTCCAATGAGGCTCGATATTCGCGGCGATGGATTCCGATAGCCAGACGTCGGTCCGCAGCGTCTGCAGGATCGATTCCGGCACACGTGGTGTGACTGGGCCATGCAGCACAAGGCGTGAGGTTAGTCGCTGCCATGAGGCGAATGAGCCATCGACGGTAATGGCGTGCATATCGACGCGATGCTTGGCGCCGATCACCTCGGCTGGGCCGATCGTGGCGGCCTTGGGCGGCACGGCGCAGAGGTCGCCGCTGCTGCCGAAGCAGCCGTGCAGGGAGTTCTGCGCGATGGTGAAGGGGCTGAGGGTGCAGATGCGCGGGCCCATTTTCTTCCATTCCGCGAGCGAGCCGGCGAACTCGGTGGCGTCGGGTTCGATGAAGGCGAGGTGGCCGGTCCAGCCCGGGCCGCTGTAACAGATGTCGGCGCCGCCGAGATCCGTCAGCATCCGACCGTAAGAAGAGAGGTTCTTGTCTGTGAAGACGCGAATCTGCTTCTCCGGCGGCCGGAGCCGATGATCGAGCTGTGACCAAAAATATTTCTTGAACGCGTAGCCGAAGCCGAACTCCCACGTTTCCGGCGCAATACGGCCGTTCTCGTCGGCGTATTCGTCCATGTTGAACGTGTGCAGCCGGCGGCAGTCAACTCGCGCGCGGTTGAGCATCGAGGCGAGCTTCACGTAGCCCGGCCACGGGTTCGGCATGATGGCGACGAAGGTCCGACCGGCCTCCATCGCGTCCTTAATTCGAAAGAACATGTCCGTGATCCAGCGAAACTCGAATTCGGCATCCGGGACGATCTCGATCCGGAAATCTGGATTTCGGTGTTGTGTAAGCTGCGCCCGGGTCATGCGGCGGAGGCGGGCGATGACCGTCGTGTCGCGGAAAGGAATAAAATTCGCCGGAGCGAACGTGAAGCGGTCAGACGGGTTTTTCATAGACGGAATGGCCCTGGACCCAAGTGCGGGCAGCGGTGAGGTCGTCGTCCCAAAGGACGAGATCAGCGTCGGCGCCGGCCTCGATACGACCTTTGCGGCCGAGTCCGAGCAAATTGGCCGGATTCAGCGTGCCCATGGCCCAAATTTGCTCGGGGGGTAGCGGAAGCCACTTGAGGAGGTTGGCCATGCCGCGGTCCATCGTGAGCGCGCTCCCGGCCAAGGTATTTTTCACGGCATGGCGCGCCGCGGTCTCCGGGGACACCTTGATCTGGAAGCCCCACGGGGTGTCATAGACTCCGGCGGGCAAGCCGGCGCCAATGTTCGAATCCGTGATCAGGATGATTCCGGGCCAGCCCTTGGCGGCCAGCGCGGCGCGGATCGCCGTGGGATGGACGTGGACGCCGTCGGCGATAAAGTCCACCGAGGCGCGTGGGTCGGCCAAGATCGCCTCGACCGCGCCGACCGGGCGGACGCCGGGGTCAGTATCGGCCGGTGCATAAAAAACGTCGTAGAAATGGGTGGCATGACGCGCACCCGCCTCAAGCGCCGCCTCGGTCTGTTCGACGTTAGCTTGGGTGTGGGTGAGAAACACGGCGATGTTTTTTTCCCGCAGCCGCTTGATCACCGGCACGATGTCGGGTGCGTCCGGACTGAGCGACATGGCGGCAAGCCTACCGTCCGCGGCCGAGAGGAATTTCTCCAGCAGGGCCAGATCGCCGGGCAAGGTGGGGCAGGCGGCGCCTCCGACAGCCATGAACGGTCCCTCGATGTGCAGGCCCGGAATATTGACCTCTTTGATCGACGGTAGCGTGGCTGCTATTTCGCCAACCATTTGGAACCAGGCGTCTGTGATCTTGGGGATCAGGGTGGGCAAAACAGTGGTTACCCCGAACTGGCCAAGCGATTTGGCGGCACTTCTTAGGCCGGCTACGCCGTTTTCGTAGAGACTGTGCTTGATACCGTGCGTATGCACGTCGATCAGGCCGGGAGTGAGCAATCGGCCGCCGGCTTCTATGATTTGCGCGTCATTCACCGTGGCGCCGATGGTTCCGCTCGCCACAATACGTCCACCGTGCACCAGCACATCACCCTTGGAAATTGTCTTTCCCGGTTCAACGATGCGTGCGTTGCGGATCAGAAGCGACATGGCTGTCAGGCCTTGGTCACAAACGCGAAGGCCTGATCGACCGTGAGACCTTCATGCACCACGCCCATGAGGGCCTGCGTGATGACGGCAGGCCTGGTATGCTGGATAATATTGCGGCCATAGACGATGCCCGCGACGCCCTGTGCCAGAAGGTCATGCGTGCGCTGGAGGATTTCGCGGTCGCCTACTTTGCCGCCGCCGCGGACGAGCACCGGCACGCGGCCAGCGGCTTCGATCACCTTGTGGTAGAGACTCACGTTGTCGGTGGGGTCAGCCTTGATGACATCAGCGCCGAGTTCGGCGGCCTGACGCACTAACGGAATGATCTTCTTCTCATCTCCATCGACCATGTAGCCGCCGGCCTTGGCGTTGGATTGGAAGACCAGCGGTTCGACCATGAGCGGCATGCCATAGCGTTCGCAGGCGGGCTTTAGGCGAAGAATATTCTCCACGCACTGCTCGCCGACCTCGGGCTCGTTCGGAATCTGGAAGAGGTTTACACACATGCAGGCGGCGTCGAGACGCAGGGCCTGCTCGACCGGGTCCGCGATGGTGCGGCTGTAGAGGCGGCGCGGGAGCTGCTTGCCGTAGACGTTGGCGACGTCGATGCGGAGCACGAGGGAAGGCTTGAGCCGGCCGGGCAGCTTCTGGAGGTGCTGGGCCTGCCCTACGGTGAGTTGGATGGCATCCGGGGCCGCGCTCGCGACGGTGGCGACGGCTTGCTCGATGTTTTCGATGCCGGCGAGGA
>DAORVZ010000339.1:0-3275 GCA_035434005.1 Lacunisphaera sp. | reverse complement strand
GGATGGTCATGCCCGGGAAGTAGTGAGTAGCGGCTAGAGAGTGGCGAGTGGAAATTCAGCCAAGACAGGCGGGCTCGCTATCCGCTGCTCCCCGGATCTTTTTAACCACTGATGATCCGCCTACCGGCTGCGCTTGGAGGAACCCTCCGCCTGATCGGCTCCGGGGTTGGTTTCGGGGAGCGGCTAATCGCCGCTTTGATATAGGGTTTCCCGTCGGCGATTAGCCGACCCCAAGAACCCCTTGGCGTAGCCGATCAGGCGGAGCCGCACCAGGTAGCGAAGCCGTTAGGCGGAGCATTCGTGGTTAAACCGGATCGATGGGTCGCGACCCCGGCGGTCGTTCAGGGGGTTGAATACACTCCCCGCCCGCCACTGTCCCGCCTCAGCGCGACTGCAGCCGGATCTTGTTCAACCCCTGCTTGCGGCAGACGTCCATCGCCTCCGTCACAAAGCGCAGGGGCGTGTTCTCGTCCGAGCGGATGACGACCGTGATGTCCTTGGTCACCGTGCCGACTTGCCGCACGAGCTCGGCCAGCGTCGCCATGCTGGCGGGCTTGCCGTTGAAATCCACCGTGCCATCATTGGTGATGCTGATGGTCAGGGATTCCTTCAGCTCGCTTTTGCCCGCCGTCTCCACCTTGGGCAAAGTCAGATTCATGGTCGACATCGTGCGAAACTGCATCGTGACGAACGCAAAGAAGATCAGCATCACGAGCACGTCAATCAGCGGCACGAGGTTCATCTCGGGCCGCTTGCGCCGTTTCTGGTAGAGTCCGCTCATGACTTGGCCGCGCGCGCCAGGATCCTCTCCAGCAGCAGGTCGAGCCGCGCCGCGTAGTTCTCCACCTTGCGCTGGAGATAGCCCGCCCCCACCAGCGACGGGATGGCAATGGTCAGACCGATGATCGTGGCCGACAGCGCCAGGGCCACGCCCTTGGTGAAGGCCACCGGATCAGGCAGGCCTGTCTCCGGGGAGATCTGCGAAAATACCTGCAGGAGGCCGGCCACTGTGCCAGTGAGGCCGATCAGCGGCGCGGCGGCGTAGATGACGTCCAAATAAGGGATGCCGCGCTCCATGCGGTTGATCTCAAGCCGGGCGAAGGCCTTCACCGCCTCGGGGTCATCCTGGTGCCGGTCCGCGAACTCAACCACTCGCGCGAGCACGGAGTGCCGGCCGGCCTGGGCGGGTTTGCCTTCCACGATGGCATCGACGAGGTCGTTCGGCAGCACCGCGTCCTGGCGGAGGGAGTAGAGTCGTTCGCAGAGGATGTAGACTGCGATGACGGAACAGAGAGCGAGGGGATAGATGAGGACGCCGGCGCCTTTGAAGATGTCGAGCATGGGAGGAGCGTGAGTGAAGTCGGGTCTACGACGCCCACAAGCCAGAAAGGTTCTCTGGGCAGGCCAAATAGTTCACTTTTTCCCGGATTTTAGGCGGGCGGTCTCCCCGGCCATTTCGAGATCCAGTTGCCTGCCGGGCTCCACCCGCAGCGTGCGGCGGGCCCGTTCGAGGCATTGCAAGGCCACCGGCACCTGACCCTGCGCCGCCAGATGACGGGCAAAGGGCACCACAACCTTGTCGTAGAAATCAATCGTCTGCCCCGCCCCCGTCGTGTCGAGCACGCGGTTGAAAACCTTGATCTGCGTGGCCACGTCATCCGTCCCCATGCTTCGTTGCACGGTCGCGGCCGCCTGATCGCTGCTGAGATCCGCGCGGCTGGCCTGGTATTTCTGCCCCAGCCGCTGCTCCTCAAAGGCCGCCAGACTGGTCTCGCCGCGCTGCCGCAGCACCGCCACCAGCTGCCGGGAGAATGTGATCTCGAGATCCGGGTATTTCTGGAACGCCAGCACCGCCTCGCGCAGGATGGCCTCGCGCGGGCGCAGGTCGGGGCTCGCCGCCGCCTGCGCGTCCAGCAGCGTGTTCCAGGCCTCCAGATTGCGCCGGTCGCGGTTGACCGCCTCGCGCGCCGCCTTGATGGCGGGCACCGGCTGGCCGTCCCGCAGATACTCCCGCGCAAACGCCGTGTGCATGACCGACAGCTTGTAGGTCGGCAGCGCCCGGAAACGCTCCGTGATGAAACCCAGTTCGTGGTCGTTGATGTCGCCCCAAGTCTGCGGATCGTAGGCCACGCCGCTGATGAACTTCTGCTCGGCATAACGCCCGCAATCCAACTGCCACCGCTGGTTCCCGTCCAGGTAGCCGAACCACGCGTGGCGGCCGTCGAGGCCGGCACCGCGAAAGAGGATAGTCGGGATGCCCTTGGCCTTGCCGGCCGAGCTCGCGAAATACGCCTGATCCACGCAGATGCCGCCTTCCCGCAGAATGCTCGCCAAACGGTAATCCTGGCCTGGCCAGGCATAGAATTTTTTTTCGATTCGGTCCTTCCGGTATTTGATCAGGTCGTAGGTTTTCGCAAAATCGACCAGGCCCGTCCCCACGTTCTGCCGCGCCCAGTCGAGCTCGCCCAATGGCACCGCGCTGTCCACGAGGAATTTCAATTCGCCGGCCGGCAGCCGCCGCAGGCGTTGAAGCGTCTTGCCGGCTCGGTCCAGCTTCGCGAAATAGGAAAAAACCTGCGCGGGCGGCGGCAACCGGCGCGGCAGCAGCGTGGCGCTGACCTGCCCGTGCGGCCAGTGCGGCGGCGGCGGCACGTCGTAGACCACCGCGATGGCCAGCGCCAGACTGCCGTAGTCGCCGAACAGTGCCGGCTCGGCCAGATGGATTTTCTGAAGGATGGCCAGCACCTCCGACGGACGGTCCACTGGCGACAGCAGCGAGAAGAATTCCTCCGACCACCCCGCGTTCCCCAGCAGGAGCAACTGCAGCTCACGTGGCAGTTCGGTCGACAGCGAACCGGCGTGATAGTCGTAGCGCGGCGCCATGTTGGGGTGACCAACTCCGGCCTTCTCCACCGCCTTGATCCATTCTTGCAGGGACTTGTTGTAGGGGGTCGCGAGCAAGTCGGCCCAGCGGTGGAGATAATACCAGGCCGGCACGTAGCCGCTGCCGGTCTCGTAGGCCCGCAAGGCCGCTGCGCGCAGGCCCGGCGCCACGCTGCCCCAGCCCTGCGCCGCCGCCTGGTCCACCAACGCCGCGATCCGCGCCGGGGTCGGCGCCCGCGCCAGCTCCTCCACCGGGATGGTGCGCTCGTCCTGCGCCCGCGCGGAACCCAGCCCCAGCACCAGTGCGAGTAGGAGGAGACGGATCGGCACCGCCCGAGCAAAACAAAACGCCGCCGGCACGCAATCCGCCTTCGCGCAATGCGCGACAGCGA
>DAORVZ010000338.1:0-3279 GCA_035434005.1 Lacunisphaera sp. | reverse complement strand
ATCGCCGTGATCGAGGCTTGCGTGCCGCAGTAGCCGGCCAGGCGCTCGGTGGACAGGGGGATGTTGCCGCGAAGAGTTTTCTTGTGGCCGTCCACGAGGATAACCGGCTCCTCCTTTTCGACCGCGACGACTTTGTGCATGGCGCCCTTGTATTCTGCGAGCAGCAAGGTCGGGTGAAGCGGGGCAGATTTCTGGGCGACGGAAATAACGGCGGCCAAGACAAATCCGCCCCCGACGACGCAGCGTTTCCAAAGATGCATACCCGACAGACTGCGGGTGGGCGGCGTGCTGTCGAGCCCGGGGCCGGTCGGTGGTGCGTCAGTTTGGGTAGGTCGGCGGTATCCGCTTCCAAAACACAACCGCCGTGTCTCCCGCCAAATCGGCGGCAAACACGGCGGTGAAACACGAGGCCAACCAGCCAGTTACTTGGTGCTGGCGTCCCAGCCGGCCGGCCAAGTGGTGCCGGGGATCGGGCGCCAGAAGATGTCCGGGTCGAGGCGCGGGGCGTGATGGCGGTATTGCTCGGTGAGGCGGATTTTTGTCTTCAGGTGCTCGACGAGGTTCTCGCCGTAGAAGTAGGTGTTCTCGGCGACGCCGGAGAGCACCAGCACCTCGGACTTCGTCGTCTCCAGCAGCCCGATGAGGCCGCGGATGTTGGCGAGCTCGAAGTCGATCGCGCCCTGGAGGTTCTTCTCGAACGTGGCCTTGGTGGCGGCGTCCTTCGCGTCGAGATAGCCATAGACGTTCTCGCACCAGGCGCAGACGCTGCGGAGGGAGGAGACCCAGTGGAGGTAGGCGCGGATGCGGTCGCGGAGGTCGGTGAAGACGACGGCGGCCTGGCCGGTGGAGGCCTGGGCGGTCTGGCCGAGCTTGGCGATGAGCGGGCGCAGGCGGGCGATGACGTGCTGGTCCATGTCGGCGGCCATCTTGGCGCCCGACTGCTGGGTAATGAGGTCGAAGAGCACGTCCTTGCCGAGGTCGATCAGGCCTGGGTTGTTGTGCTGGAAGCAGCCGTGGCGCTCGTAGTATTCGCGCTCGGCGGCGGGGACGGCCTCGGGGTTGGGCACGAACGGGCGGTCCCAGGTGCGCTGCCAGCAGAAACCGAAGGCGCAGTAGAGACCGACGAGCGGCTGCCAGAGCAGAGTTTCCTCGAACTCTTTCCAGGCTCCCGAGAGGTCGGCGGCTTGAGCCGGACCGACGAGGGAGGCGGCGAACTCGGTGAGGACGGTCTCGATGGGCTTCTCGGGGAAAAACTGTGCGGCGCGTAGGGCGACGGGATTAGGCCAGTAGGGGGCGCGACCGGTGTTGGTGAGGCCGCCGAGGGCGCTGACGCGGGTGATGCCGACCTCGCGCACGGCCGAGAGCTTCTGGTGGATGGAGCGCGGGAACGGCAGTCCGAGGAGCGGTTCGTGGTTCATCACGCTCGAGGCGGAGTAGTGGAGCACGGGCTCGGCGCCGAGCTTGCGCGAAGCGGCCAGAGCCTCCTGCTCCTTCGGGAGATCCATCGTCGTGTGGAAGATGGAGCCGGCGACGGCCTGGTTCTCCGGGTATTTCGGATGCGCGTAGGGGACGTGGTAACCGCGGACGGCGAGGGAGGGACCCTCCCAAGTGACGTGGGGCCCCATGCCGCTCTTGATGTGGTCCTGCTCGACCTTGAAGGGCTCGAGGCGGAGGATGACATCGAAGTCGGGGTTGATCTCGGCGGCGGCGGACTGGAGGTTCTTCAGGTAACGCACGATGCTCTCGCCGGCGGCCTGGGCGATCTTGTCGTGGTTGCGCCACTCGCGGATCATGTAGGGGCCACCGTTGCGGCCGACGTAGAGGGAGGAGGTGTGCTCGAAGCCCGAGCCGGAGTCATTCGTCCAGACGGACATGTAGCTGAGGTCCGGGACCGACTGCATGAGCATCTTCAGGGATTCGCGGTAGTGGCGCTGCACAATCGGGTGATCCTGCGCCAGGGTGTAGCGCGGCAGGCGGGAGCGGAACGGGTGATCGACGCGGGCGCCGCGGAGTGTAGGATACTTCGCGAAGAAGCGTTCCGGCAGCGTGCGCGGCTCGAACATGCACACGCCAGGCTTCAGGCCGTATTTGCGGCCGAGGTTGGCGAGCTTGACGAGGTTGTTGAGGTTGGCGTCGAGGTAGTGGCCGGGCCAGGTGCCCTTGGTCAGGTCGGTGTCGACGAAATGATTGAAGCCCGGTGCGTAGGTGTAGAACTGCGGGTAGTATTCGTGGGCGACGAAATCCTCGAGCGGCATGTGCGCCTGCAGGCCGTTGACCTCGCAATGCGTGAAGCCGGCCTCGGCGAGGGAGGCGACGTAGTGCTCCTGGTCGAAATTGCGGGCGCTGCGCCAGTATTGGGTGAGGCAGGCGTCCCAGTGCGGCCGATGCCAGCCGAAGGTGGCGGGGAGGAGCACGCCGGCGGCGAGTTTCTCACGCGTGAAGTCACTGGGGGAGTTGGCCAGCAAGCGGACGGCCGCGAACAGGAACGAGCCGTGCGTGGCGCTGATCTCGCCCGTGCCATCCTCGGCGATGCGCAGCCACATCCACGCCGTGGTGTCGGCGGCCTTGGTGGGCAACTTCGCCGGGCGGCCGCGGGAGGCGAGCGCGACGGAGACACCCTTGCCGGTGCCGGCGGTTGCGCGGGCGCCAGTCAGCTTGGCCAGCTCATGGGCGGCGGTGAGTTCCGCAGGCTCGGCGGCCGTGGGGAAAAATACGGAGGTCAGGGATAACGGGGTGGGCGTGGAGGGCATAAGAGTAGGATAGGTAAGTCCGGTCAGATGAAAAGCGCCGCCTCACCCGGGCAACCGCAAAGGCACCCGCGCGCCAAGTAACACCAAACAAATCCCATAAATTGCATCACCCTTGGCTCGGCATTCCCAGACCGACCGGGGAATTTACTGCAACCCGTGAACAGGCGCGGCCGGGCACCACTCCGCCGGGCCATGTTCCGAGGCCAATTCTCTCCTATGCCACAGGATCTTTTAGCCCTCACCGATCTGGAGCCCCCGATGGGCGATCTCTTCACCAACCGCCGCCTCGACACGGGCCGGGCGGTCTGGACGCGGCCGTTGCCCGGCGAGCGGGATGTGCCCAAAAAACGCATCATCCACCAGCGCGTCCTCCGCCTCCATGGCCCGGCCCGCTTGCACCGGCTGGGTGTGCGGCGCGGCGCGGGCTACCACAAATGCGGCAGCCGGCAGGATCTCGACTGGGTCACCGGCCTGCGCGTGCTGGCCCTGCGGGGCAGCCGCTGGCGGGTGTTGCTGCAGCGGGACGGCC
>DAORVZ010000337.1:0-3292 GCA_035434005.1 Lacunisphaera sp. | reverse complement strand
GGGTGGCGCGTGATGAGTTCTTCCACTTTCACCCTCACTTTCACTTTTCCCGCGGATTTACTTCTCCCATTCCAGCGCGCCCTTTTTCACCTCGTAGAAGAGGCCGAGCACGAGCACGAAGAGGAAAAACAGCATCGGCGACAGGATGGCGATGTTGTTGGCAAGGAAGTCCCGGTAAACGAAGGTCCACGGGATGAGGAATACGACCTCGATGTCGAAGAGAATGAAGAGCATCGCCGTGACATAGAACTTCACCGAGAACCGGGTGTGCGTGCTGCCGTCGGAGAGGATGCCGCACTCGTAGGCCGCGTCCTTGATCTTGCTGCCCAGCGCGCGCTGGCCCAGCAGCTGGCTCGCCAAGATGACGCCCCCGGTGATCCCGGCGGCGAGGACGATTTGAACCAGAAACGGCAGGTAGTCGGCGTAACTCATCCCGGCCAAGATGCGCGCAGGACCGGCCGCGCTTCAAGGGGAATTTTTCAGAAACCGGGGCTGCGGCTACCGGCCGGCCGCACCGGCAGGGGTCACGATGGTCGGGTTTTGATACAGCGTGCCGGGGAGTCCCCCGGGGATCGTCTGCTTCTTCAACGAGCCGCCGGGACTGACGAGATTGGCCGTGACGAAGATGAGCAGGTTCCGCTTCTGCGAGCTCTCGCCCTGGCTGCGGAACAGCCGGCCCACCACTGGCAGGCTGCCGAGCACGGGCACCTTGTCGCTCACCTTCTTCACGTCCTCCCGGGTCAGGCCGCCCATGACGAGCGTGGCGCCATCCCAGATCGTCACCTTCGTGGTCACCTCGCGCACGGCAAAGATGGGCTGATAGAACCCGGGCGGCACCGTCACCGTCGTGCCGCCTGAGATGGCCACGCTCGGCCCGCCGTATTCGACGAAGCCCTCGAATTCCGTGACCTTCGGATTCAGATCCAGGCTCACGCTGTAATCGTCCTCCTCGACGGTGGGCGTCACCCGCAGTTCTACGCCGACATTACGTGTGGTGAACTCCTGCGGCGTGCCCGAGGTGATGGACACGCCCGCCGACCCGCCGCCGGAGACGCTGCCGGTGCCGACCTGGCTCTGGATCTGGCCGTAGGACTGCGGATACCGCAACTCCTGCGCCACGGTGATGGTCGCCGGATTGCCGGAGAGCACCGTCAACTTCGGCGCGCTCAGCAGCTCCGTGCCACTCTTCTGGGAGAGGGCGCGTATCACCGCCTGGACATCAAACTCGCCTACGATGCCGGCGATGTTGGCCAGCGGGCCCGCCCCTGCGCCGAGCAGCACGCCACCCGGGATGGTCGGGGCGGCGGCCGGGAGGTTGAGCCCGCCCTCGGGCTGCCCGGCCCCGGAAATGGAAATCTGCTGGGAAGTCGTGGCGTTGCGAAAGGCGTCGGCCAGCGTGCGGTTGAGGCCGTCGCCGGTGGTGTAGGTGGCCTGCGCGGCGTTGCGCTGGGTGACCTTGTTGGCGAGATTCCATTGCACGCCCAGCTCCTCCAGCGCGCCCTGTTGCACCTCCATGAACTTGGCCTCGATCTCGACCTGCCGCACGTCGTTGTAACGGGTCAGGATGTTCCGGATGCGCTCGAGGTTGCGCGGGGTCTGCGTGGCGATGATCTGCGAGCCGTCGAAGGCCAGCGTGCTGCCTGCGACGCCATCGAAACTCACGCCGGCAAGTTGCAGGAAATTCCGGATGGCCTGGCCCTCGCCCTCGACGCTCGCCGCGGCGGCAGGTGGCGCTCCCTCGCTGGCGGCCGGGGCCGCTCCTTTGCCTGTCAGGCGCAGCACCGTCGAGCGGGACACCGGGAAGAACTGCGTCTCCAGCGCGGACTGCCCGCCGCCGGGACGCACAACCACGGCATCGGCCTGCACCTCGTATTGGTAGCCCACCGCGTCGGTGATGAAGTCGAGCACGCGCTTCAGCGACAGATTGCGCAGCGTCAGGTTCACCACCGGGTTGGCGTTGCTTGGATCGAGCAGGACGATGTTCACGCCCCGCGGCGCGGCGCCGGTCTGATCGAATTCTTCCGAGATGACACTGAGCGTGTTGACCACGCGACTCAGCTCTAGGCCGCTGAAATTCACGCTCGGCAGCGTGATGGCGTGCAGTTTGGCCACTAACGGCGAGGGCCCGGATGCGCCTCCCTCGGCGGCCTGTTTTTCCGTGAACACCCCGGGGCGTTGCCAAGCTTGGTCCACCTCCCGCAACATTTGGCCGCTGGTGCGCGGGCGGGCGGTGGCCGGCGTGGGCTCCTCCCGGGAGATGCGTTGTAGGAAATACCGTGCGTCGGCGTTGCCCGGGTTTTGCACCTCCACTTGCCGGAAGGTCTCGGCGGCGGCCGCCGCCTCGCCCGCCAGATATTGACTGCGCCCGCGCGCAACCAGCTTGGCGTTTTCCGGCGAAGGCGATGGCATCGTCGGCTCCGCCGCAGGGGGAGTCACCGGCAGGGCCGGGCGGAGGAATGTGTCGCGCGCGGTGGTGATCTCCGCGTTGGCGATGTCGAGTTCCGTCAGCACGTCGGCGGTCAGGCGGTTGTCCGGCAGACTGGCGCGGGCCCGGGCCAACACCTCCAGCGCGGGCGAGAATTGGTTCTGCCGGGCCAGGGCCCGGGCTTCCTTGGTCGCAGTCGCGGCGGCTGCAAGCAGCCGACCCAGGCGCTCTTCCTCCGCGCGGACCAGCTGGTCGGCCTCGGCGACTGCCGCGGCCGCCGGTGTGTTATCGACCGTGCCCCCGGCAACACTGATCCTCTTTTCCGGCAGTCGCTCCAAGCTGGCGAGCAGTCGTTTGACGGTCTCGTCATTCGGGCTGAGCTGAAGCAGCTCCTCCAATCTTTGCCGGGCTGCCGCCGTATCGCCGGTATCACGGGCGTGCAGCGCGGCGGACAGCAGGCGGATCTTGGTCGCCACAGCATCCGTTTCCGCCGGAGCAGGCGCCGCGGGCAGCCGCGCCAGACCGAGGATGACTATGCTCAGCAGGACGGAAATATGGCGCCATGGGCGGTGCATGAATCAGGCGATCAAGGGTTGTGGCTGGCGAGGCCCGCTTTCGGGGAGGAAGTAAACTTGCCCGCCTTGGTCGGTTGGCCGGCGATCTGCCCACCGGCTTGGCCGGTGGGGCGAAGAATCCGGGACTCGGGCAGCGGCAACCCCGCTGTCTGCCGGACCACAACCACCTCGGGCGGGTCGAGCTGGATGCGCTCAATCCGGTAGCTGCCGGTCTCGTCGGAGAAGGCGTCTCCCTCGTGTAGTGTGCGCGACCGGTTGCCGCCCGGCCCCAGGCGGAGCACCGCGAGCGGCG
>DAORVZ010000336.1:0-3293 GCA_035434005.1 Lacunisphaera sp. | reverse complement strand
TGAGCGCGGCCGCCCAGGCGGCCTTTGCCCAGATCGGCCGCGCCGGCTGACACTCCGGCCATGGCCTATCCCGATCAACGGCCCCTGCGCATCCTGGTGATCCGCTACCGCTTCATCGGCGATACTGTGCTGGCCATCCCCACCCTGCGCAATCTGCGCCGCGCCTTCCCCAACGCCAAGATCGACGTCCTCAGCGAACCGGTCTCCGGCGACACGCTCGCACTCTGTCCCTACAAGGACGAACTCCTCTACTACGCCCCGCGCCTGACGGGCGAAAGGAAGCGCGCCGCGCGATTTCCCACAAACCTCCTCGGTGCCGCGAAATTCCTCCGCGCCCGTAAATACGACCACTGCTACATCCTGCGTCGCTCCTTCTCCAGCGCCATTCTCCCCCTGCTCGCCGGGATCCCGCACCGGGTCGGCTTTGCCACCGACGGCCGCGCCTGGCTGCTCCAGCGCAGCACGCCCTACGCCGACAAGCACGAAGTCGAGTGTTTCCTCGATATCCTGCGCGCCGACGGCATCCCCGTCACCGACACGCACAACGAGAACTGGACCGATCCGGCCACGGATCGGCGCGTCGCGTCAGCGCTGGCACCGGGTCGGCGACCGCGCGTTTTCATCTGCGCCAAATCCGTGGCGCCCGCCAAGGATTGGACCCCCGACCACTTCGCCCGGCTCATTGCCTGGCTCGTCAACGAGCGGGGCTGCGAGATCCACGTGTGCGATTCGCCGGGGCTCGCCGCCTACTACGGCCAAATCCGCGCCGCCCTGCCCGCCCCCCTGGCCCGCGACTGGACCGACTGGAGTCAGCAGCTCTCCATCAAGGAAGTGGGCTCACTATTCCGGCGCATGGACCTCGCCGTCGGCATCGACACCGGCCTTCTTCATATCGCCGCCTCGTTTCACGTGCCAGTCATCGCCCTGTTTGGTCCGTTGGAGCCGTGGCGCTGGCATCCGTGGGACACCCGCCACACGATTCTCCGGCCCGCTGATCTCACCGGGCCGTGTCCGTTGGCGCGGCTGTCCGTCCCCGAAGTGCAGGCGGCGGTGGAACCCTATCTCGCGACCATCCCCAAGTCATGACCAGCAAGCCTCGCGTGATACATTTTGTCACCGGCGGCGGGTCCGGTGCCACCAAGGTCGCCCTGGAACTCGCCTGCGGCCACCTGCGCACCGGCAACTGCGAGCCGCTGCTCGTGCTGCGCCGCAAGCAGGTCCCGCTCCCCGCGCCGATGCAGGCGCAGATCACCGCCACGGGCTTGCGCACCGCTTGGGTGGCCAACGGTTGGAAACGAACCATTCTCCGCCAGCTCGCCGCGATCATCGCCGAGTTCCAACCCCAGGTCTTCGCGGCCCATGGCAACAGTGAGCACCTCTGGGGCCGGCAGGCGGCCTTTGCCGCCAGCGTGCCTGTCGTTCTGCACGTCGAGCAGAACTGCGAGCGCTACCCTTTCTGGCGCCGCTGGGCCGCGCAAAGGCTCGCCGCGCGCACCACCGCGACGGTCTGCGTGTCGCGCGGTGTCGCTGATCATGTCCGCCACCTCGGCCTCGCCGGCCCGCGCCTGGAGGTCATCCACAACGGCATCGATGCGTCGCGCTATTCAGTCGGGGCGCCTCCGTTTGCCTCCCGCAGCCAGGACATCGTCATGGTCGCACGCTTCGCCCGGCAGAAAGATCAGCCGACCCTGATCCGCGCTGCCAAGCGGCTCGTGGATTCGGGTTGGACCGGCCAGCTGCTGCTTGGCGGTGACGGCAAGCCCTCGCATCGCCGTGCCTGTGAAAAACTCACCCGCTCGCTTGGCCTGGCCGGCCGCGTCGAGTTTCTCGGCCGGGTGGCCCATGCCGCCGAACTCTACCACCGATGCCGCGCCGCCGTGCTCTCGACGCATTACGAGGGTCTGCCGCTGGTGCTCGTTGACTATATGGCCGCAGGCTGCGCCGCCATCGGCAGCGACGCCGCCGGCGTGAACGACGTCATCGAGCCCGGCGTCAATGGTTGGCGGTTTCCGCGCGGTGACGACGCGGCGTTGGCGCGGATTCTCACGACGGTCTTGGCCGGCGGCCCGGCGGTCGAGGCCATCGTGGCCCGCGGCCAGGCCGACGCCCCGGCGAATTTCGCGCTGCAACGGATGATCGCCCGCTACGAGTCGCTCTTCGCGGAATTGCTGGCCGCTTCAAAACAGTAGGAGGGGCTTTATGCCCCGACCGATTGATCCCCGCCCATCGATCGGGGCATCAAGCCCCGCCTACAATTTGCATTGCCGCTTCCCCACCCACTTTCACTCTCACCGTCACTCTTTCCTCCTGTGCCCCTGCTCGAAGTCACGGATCTCCGCACCTACTTTCATACGCGCCGAGGCGTGTATCGCGCGGTGGACGGCGTCAGCTTCTCGCTCGAAAAAGGCGAGACACTCGGGATCGTCGGCGAGTCCGGCTCCGGCAAGTCCGTGACCTGCTCCTCCCTGCTGGGCCTGATTCCCCAGCCGCCCGGCCGGATCGAGAGCGGCAGGGCCATGTTCGACGGCACCGACCTGCTCCATTGCCCGCCGGCCGAGCTCCGCGCCATCCGGGGCAAGCGCATCGCCATGATCTTCCAGGATCCGATGACGTCGCTGAATCCCTACCTGCGCATCTCGGAACAGCTCATCGAGCCCCTGCTCATCCACGAAAATATATCCAAGGCCGACGCCTTGGCCCATGGCCTGGCCATGCTGGAGGCGGTCGGCATCCCCAACGCCGCGTCGCGCTTGCACAGCTACCCGCACGAATTCTCCGGCGGCATGCGCCAGCGCGTGATGATAGCCATGGCGCTCATTACCAAACCCGACCTGTTGGTCGCCGACGAGCCGACCACCGCGCTCGATGTCACTGTGCAGGCCCAGATCCTCGACCTGCTGAAGAAACTGCAGCGCGAGTTTGGCATGGCGGTGATTTTCATCACCCACGACCTCGCCGTGGTGTCCGGCCTCTGCGACCGCGTGCAGGTGATGTATGCCGGCCGCATCGTCGAGTCAGCCGAGACGAGGACGCTTTTCCGTTCCCCGCAACACCCTTACACCAAGGCATTGCAGCGCTGCATTCCCGCCCTGCAGGACAAGGGGCGCGAGCTTTTCACCATCCCCGGGATGCCGCCCGATCTCTCGAAGCCGTTCACCGAGGCCGAGCTGCTCAAGCGCTTTGATCTACCTGCGGAACAACCCGCCGCCGCTTCCGCGCCGGCGCTTGTCATCGGCACCGAAACAGCTGTCGCGGCCCGCGATCTCAAGACCCCTTTCCCAATCGAGGCAGGT